>CABTZA010000084.1 GCA_902489225.1 uncultured Collinsella sp. | reverse complement strand
CCAGGCCCAGGTCGCGCTCCGGGCCACCCGGGTCGAGCGTGATGTGGCAAGGCTGGCTCGAGGCAATGACGTTGAGCTTGCGCAGACGATCGATGTCCTCGGGCAGCAGATTCTCCAAATGCTCAAGCGTATTATGGCCGTGCGGGGGCAGACCGTAGAGCTCTGCCGCCTCCTCAAAGATATCGAGTGCGGCATGGATGGCACCGTCGCCGATAACGTGGATGCGCACGGTGTGGCCACGCTCGGCTGCCGCTAGAACCAACTTGCGCATGCGCTCGACAGGAACCGTCAGACGACCCTGGTCGCCCGGGAAGCGCGGGTTGGTATAGGGCTCAGTGAGGTATGCGGTATGCTCGCTCGACACGCCGTCGAAGAACTGTTTAAAGCCTGGCGCCGAGAGCAGCGCATTGTTCGCGTAGCGGGTCTGGAGTTCTTCCAAGCGCGATTGGTCATCCAGCAGCGTGGGAAACAGATGGGCGCGGATGCCCAGCTTGCCGGCGGCCTGCAGCTTGTCGTAAACATCGTCGCGAATAAAGTCACAGCCCGGCATGGGCATGAGCGACATATCGCAGATCGAGGTGATGCCCTGCTCGGCCATACGCTTCATCTGGTCGGCGTAAGCGCTCGCGATGCGGTCCTCGCCCAGCCACTCAAGACAGCGCGGCAGCAGCTGCATGGCCGCAGCCTCGTGGGCAATACCCGTAAGCTCACCGTTTGAGTCTTTGTCGTAACTGCCACCCGCCGGAGGCTCACTGTCGCGTGTCACGCCAAGGGCTTCGAGTGCGCGGCTGTTGAGCCACAGGGTATGCCCATCGCCCGAATACATAACACAGGGGCGATCGGGGAAGGCGGCGTCGAGGGAAGCCTTGGTAGGGTGCTCGGGCGGATCCCAGCGGTAATCGCGCCAGCCCTGGGTCACGACCCAGGCGTCATCGGGCAAGCCTTGGGAAAACTTGAGCGCATGCTGCACCAGTGCCGCCTCTGACGTGCCCATATCCATGAGCATGTACGGCGAGGAACCGACCGAGGTATGGAAGAAGTGCAGGTGCGCATCATGGAAACCGGGGCAGATGAATTGCTCGCCGTAGTCGACTACCGGCGTGGCAGCAGGTGCGGCGGCAATCACGTCATCGGGCGCGCCGACTGCGACGATGCGATCGCCTGCAATGGCAATCGCCAGCTCGCGGGCGGCATCGATGCCGTCTTGGGCGGTAAAAACGTTCTTGGAGCGGATAATCCGATCGATATGCTGCATGGGCATCCCCATCTCTGGCAGGAAATTCAACACCCCCGAGTGTACTCCCCCGCCCTTGTAACAAAACCCCAAGCGGCAAACGGCAACTTTACCAGCCCTAGCGGCAGGTGGCATACTGGAGAAAGCCTGTACGATTTTGCGATCAACCCAGCAAGGAGCAAATCGACCATGACGAAGACCAAGGCACAGCAGATTATGGCGGCAACCGAGGTTCGCGCGGCAGACGACGTCACCGCGGCCATCCAGGATATCGCCGCCGAGTTTGAACCCTACATCATCAAGCAGCGCCGGCACTTCCATAAGCACCCGGAGCTGAGCCTTGCCGAGGAGCGCACGACTTCCGACATCGCCAACCAGCTCGACGCCATGAATATCCCCTACGAGCGTCCGCTCAAGACGGGCCTGGTGGCGACGCTTCGCGGTACCGCGCCGGATGCCTACCGCGAGGACGGCACGCCGCGCCGCCGTATCCTGCTGCGCGCCGATATCGACGCCCTGCCTGTCACCGAGCAGACCGGCGAGGAGTTCGCCAGCGTCAACGAGGGCTGCATGCACGCCTGCGGTCACGACTGCCATATCGCCATGATGCTCGGCACGCTGCAGATTCTGCGCCACATGACCGATGACATCCACGGCGAGATTCGCATCGTTTTCCAGCCCAGCGAGGAAAACGGCCAGGGCGCCAAACTCATGATCGGCACGGGTGTGCTCGACGGCGTCGACGGCGCCTACGCCGCGCACATCTGGAGCGAGGTCGACGCCGGCACCGTAAGCTGCGAGCCCGGCCCACGCATGGCAAACACCGACTGGTTCCGCATCGACGTCCGCGGCACCTCGTGCCATGGCGCCATGCCCCAGCGCGGCCACGACGCCGTTATGGTTGCCGCCGAAATCGTCAACGCCCTGCAGACCATCGTCTCGCGCGAGATTAGCCCCTACGAACCTGCCGTCATCACCGTCGGCGAGCTGCATGGCGGCACCGCGCGCAACGTTATCGCCGGCACGGCGTACCTCGCCGGCACGGTGCGCACCTATGGCGACAAGACGCATGAGGAGATGCCCGAGCTTATGCGCCGCATCGTGGAGCACACCGCGGCTGCTCTGGGCGCCGAGGCCGAGCTCACCGACTACACCATCGCCAACTACAAGGTCGAAAACGATGCCGCCTCGAGCGAGCGCTGCCGCCAAGCTGTGCTCAAGTGCCTGGGTCCCGCGGGCGAGGGCCATTACCGCGGCACGCTTTCGGGCGAGGACTTCTCGGAGTATCTGCGCCGCGTACCGGGCGTGCTCGCCTTTGTTGGCACGCGCAACCCCCAGATTGGCGCCACCTATGCCCAGCACTCCTGCTTCTATAAGATCGACGAGAGCGTGCTCGCCAAGGGCTCCATGGTAGCCGCTCAGTATGCCATCGACTTTTTGGCCGAGCCCACGCAAGAAGAGCTCGACGGCCCCACGATCGCCGCGGTTGCCGAGACCAATCCCGACCTGGCAGCCAAGCTGCGCTCTGCCAAGGCAACGGCCGCCGAGGCCCGCGACGCCATGCACGACGCCCGCACCGCCCGCCATGCCGCCATCAAGGGCATCCACGATGCGCGGGCTGCCGCTCGCCACGAGGAGAAGCGCGACGAGTAGACTGTAAGATTCTTCAAACACCCATTCAAAATAATGAGAGGGCGGATGTTGAAACGAACATCCGCCCTCTCATTATTTGTCAAGCGCTATTTCTACCATTTCAACCCCGTCCCCAAATGGCAGAGCCAGCGTGGGGTTTCGAAGTGGATGATATCGGCAGGAACTCCGACGGGAGCGTGACCACCAAAGAGCAGGCCCGCGTCTGCCGGGTTGATAAGGCGCACGATCCATACGGCAACGACCAGCACGCACAGAACAATAACCGCAATGTCGATGCCGCGCTTTAGCTTGCTCGACGTCACCTCCTCGCGCACGAACGCGAGCACAAACGCAATCGGCACCACCCAAAACAGCGGATGGTAGGCAAAGGCAGCCGCATAATCGAGGCGCAGCGCCGCCAGCCACGCCCTCGTCATGCCGCATCCCGGACAAGGAATGCCCGTCATCAATCGAAAAATGCAGCCAATGTCGAGCAGGTAGAGCGCGAGCCAGGCGACAAAGAGCGCGCCGGTGCAAAAAAGGGCGCGGCGAAGGAGCTCTGCCGTGCCCCTATGTCCCTGGAAGCTGTTCACGCCGCCCTTATTGTTAGGCACGAGCGCCAAGGCGAGTGTTGTAAGCCGTTGCCATGGCATTGGTATTATTGATGACGATGTTCATAGCGAAGATGGGACCAAGGCCGCACAGGAGCGCGCCGAAGATCTGCCACAGAAGAACGGTGGTGCCGTTTTCCTGGAACACCAGGCCGTAGCGAGGAGCGTTGGCCTGCAGGCGGTTGCCAATCTTGTAATACCAGTAGTACGCGTAGAAGCCGCAGGTCACAAACGATAGAAGGATGAATTCCGCCAGACCCGGCGTGTAATCGCCGTCATCCTGACACAACGTGTTGACGTCGCGTGCCAAGCAATACAGGAAGTAGAACGAATAGATACCGCAGGTCACAAGAGAGAGCAGCAGCCAGCCGATCAGGCTGCGGTCAGCCTTAATGGGGTCATAGCCCATCGGAGCGGATGCGGACTGTTGGGCGTATTGACCGGTGTACTGCTGCTGAGGCTGGGGCGCGGGCTGAATAGCCTGGGCCGGAGCGGGCTGGGGCTGCGGGGCCGCAGCGGCAGAAGCGGCACCAACGGCGGATCCGCAAACAGGGCAGAATTTGGCATCATCCGAAATGGGAGAACCACAAGTGGGACAGAACATGAGCCTCTCCTTTTCCTAAGGCGTCGCACGCCTTCAAACCTTACACGTCTACGTTCTCAACAATAGCCGCGACGTTGTTGCGCAACATTGACCAATTTCCGAGAAATTTTGCTGCAACCGTTTTCCCAGGCATTTTCTTGCTTTCGCAGTAGAAAAAGGCACCCCGGGCTCAGTTGCCCAGGGCGCCTCGACCGGCTATTCGGTTTGATTGTTTTCGGCAGCAGGATTATCGCCCGGCTCATCCGCCGGCGTGGCAACGGCATCCCAATCGGGCTCCGCAGGCGTCGCCTCGGACGCCGGTGCGGGGACAGGAGCAGGTGCCGGGGCAGGGGCAGGCGCGGGTGCCGGGGCAGGGGCAGGCGCGGGCGCCGGGGCAGGCGCAGCACCAGTGGCTGCCGTGGGATTGAATCCCGCAGGAGCAGGCTTCTTCTCACCCGGGAGCACAAAAGTCAAAACGTCGTCCTTGTCCTCATCGGCCCATTCGCTTGCATAACGTGCAGCCCAATAGCCAACGGCACGGTGCTTGAGCATCTTGCCAAAGACCGTAAGAAATACGGTGACGAAAGCGACCAGCACCAAGAACAGCGCGAGCGTGACGCCACCGCCGGTAACAATTGCCTCAATACCCGTAGGACGATAGTAGTAGCTATACATACCGACAGAGGCAATGGCGCCAAAGACGACCGTCAAGATCCATGTGACAACGTTGGCGACCAGGCCCGTCAAAAACTCGGGAAGGAACGAAGCACAGAACAGCTTGGTCTTGTTGTGCTTAAACGCCGCCCAGACCTTATCGAGCGAAAACGCGCTCTCGACACGCCCGGTCACCGCAAAGTGCATCACGGCGATGTCGGCGAACATCTTAAAGAAGACACCCAGAATCGCCGAGGCAATTAGCGCCAGGACAAGCAGGCCGAGCGAACCGAACAGCGCAGCCTCGAGTGCATAGGAGCCGTAATAAGAATACGAGCCCGCGGCGCCAATTACCACGCCCTCCACCAGCGAAAGCACTACACCGATAACGGGAATGGCAGCGATAACCTCGAGCACGGCCGAAATAACGCTCGAAAAGACTCCGAGACCAAACGACGTGGAACGCATGAGTGGACGGTCCATGCCGTCATCGACCTTGAGCGAAAGATCACGGCCCCACTCGATACCAAAGCCGGAACCACACACACTCGCAATGCAAGCTGCCAAAAAGCCGATGGCAGCCGCAATGCCGCCAATAACGGGAATAAACAACACGAGCACCGACACAACGCAAATCAGCGCCGGCAAAAACGCGATTTGGCATACACGCTGAAGCACGCCCGGAGTCTTGGTCATATCTTGGAACGCCTGAGCCACACAGCCCTTTGGCGCATTCGCCACGGGCGGTTGCGAAACAAACTGCTGGGGCTGAGGCTGTCCCTGGGGAGCGGGGCCAGAGGCACCGGCATTAGGAGCACCACACACGCCGCAGAACTTGTCGTTATCGCCCATGGGGGCGCCACACTGCGAGCAGAACATAGAATCATCCCTTCGTATCTTGAACGAATCACTTGGATCGCAAACGATGTCTTTAGCATCATTATTGCCCAATGTGGGGTCAAATACTCAAAGATGACCGATTTGCAAGGTACGCGGCGCCAGCAGGCGGTTCGTTGAATATGTCTGTGCTAGTTCGTTCCGCGGAAGCCCTTGCCGACGATCTCGGAGCTGTCGACGATCGTGATAAAGGCACCCGGATCGACTTCGCGCGCATAGCGGCGTAGTTGCACGGCCTCGCGACGGCTCAGCACGCTCATGATCACCGTCACGCACTTGCCCGAGAAGGCACCGTAGCCGCGACTGATGGTCGCTGTGCGGTTGAGATGCTTGACGATAAACTCCTCGACTTTGCGCGGCTCGGAGCAAATGACCGTGCAGACTTTGCGCAGGTGAATGCTCTCAATGGCTTTGTCGACCACAAGCGTCTTGGCAAACAGGCCGAGCACGCAGTACAGACCGACACGCGGGCCATACAAAAAGGCCGCGATGGCCACGATGCCGATATCAACCAACAGCAGCGCGCGGCCAATCTCGAGCGTCGTGCGGCGCTTGAGGATCATGGCAAGAATGTCCGTGCCGCCCGCCGAGGCGCCAATATCAAAGACAATAGCGCTGCCGAGCGCCGGCAAGATGACGGCAAAGCACAGGTCGAGCCACATATCACCCGTCAGAGAGACATCGGTCGGAATAAAAAGCTCAAACAGCGAAACATAGGCCGAAAGCGCAAACGAGGCGAAGACGCTCCACAGGATTGCCTTGCGCTCCAAAAAGATAAAGCCCAAGACGACGAGAACCACGTTGATAATCCACATAAAAACGCCGACGGGCAGGGTCGGGAACAGCGTGGACAGAATGACCGACACGCCCGAGGTGCCGCCAAAAGCAAAGTGATTAGGGGTTTTAAACGCAACGATGGCGAAGGCCGTAAGAATCAGGCCCAGATTGAGCTCGGCAAAAAAGCGCGGGAAGCCCGGCTCCTGGCTGCGCTTTTGACCGACACGCTCGCCGCGCTCGATATCGGTGCGATCAACCACGCGCTCCATCGGCACCACGGGAGGACGATGCACCTCCTCGGCAGCACGCGATGCCGCCTCTGCCGCGGCGGCCTCAATCGCCCATGCCTTGCTTTCTGTTTCGTGCTCGTCGGCCATTACGGCAACCCCTCGTTAACAATTTGGAAACAATGCGCCCATTAGGGTAACGCGGAACGCGACGATTGCAACCCCTAGTTAGACGAGCGGTATGCCCACATCGGGGGGCATACAAATAACGGCCGGCCACGCTTTTGCTTGCGCGGTCGGCCGTTTAACGTTTTCGCAGATAAAGCCTGCCAAAACAAACCTGTCCCTTTTTGGAAGGTTACTCGTGCTGGCTGGTGCGGTGCTCGTACTCCTCGGGGGTGATGACGTCCTCGATGCGCAGGTTGACGCCCGCCACCTCAAGGCCGGTCATCGCGGCAAGGCGCTCGGTGACACGTGCCTTGACATCGTCGAAGATCGCGGGCGCATAGGCGCCGTACTCGATAATGACGGAGATGTTGACGACCACGCGATTATCATCGGTGACCTCAACCGTCACGCCCTTGGTCAGATTCTCGGCACCAAACTGCTCCTGCACAAAGTGCATAAGGTTACCCTTCATGCCCAGGACGTGCGGCACCTCGCGGGTGGCCATGGCGACGATCTTCTCGATCACACCGTTGGAATAGGTCAGCGAGTCCTCGGACTCGTCCGCTTCCTCGTCCGCCTCCTCGTCGTCCTCATCAGCATCGGACTCGGCCTCGACGAGCGCCTCGTCCTCGAGCGTCACATCCTCGGCCTCGGCAGCGACGGTCTCGTCTGCCTCGAGCTCGGTATCGGCTACATCGACCTTCGTATTAAAAGCCATGGTTCCTCCTTATGCCTGCCGCAGATGCGACAGTCGAATACATATTAGCGGCCGCTAAACAGACGGCCGAAGAAGTTGACGATCCCGTTCTCGCCGTCGCGAATTTGGCCGATCACGGCGCCGATCAGCACGAAGAATGCAATGACGAGCGTGTCCCACAGGCCGAGCGTGAGCACCAACACGGCGAGGACAAAGCCGGCGACGGCACCGAGCGTGGTGTTGGGATGACGCACAGCATAGCTCCAGATGGCAGCGCCCGTACCCTTGATGAGACCCATAGCCTCGTCAAAATCCGCGGCTGCCGCGTCTTGTAACTCGGCTGCCTCTGCTTTGGAATCAACAGGTTCGCTCGCCGGCGCAGCGCTCTGGTCAATCGTCAGGCGCGGCGTACGAGCGGTCTTATCTTGATTGGTATCACTCACCGGAAACCTCCACGGTCTGGACGGTAGTCTTGGACGGCAAAAAACGGACGCGCGCGGTCGTACCCGGCGTGCCGAGCATGGTGTCGCAAGCTTCCTCGATGCGCCGCTGCATCGCGGT
>CABTZA010000083.1 GCA_902489225.1 uncultured Collinsella sp. | reverse complement strand
TATGAAGTTTCTTAAAGACAAACAGACGCGTCACGACTTTGTCACGTACGCCATGTGCATCGTGGCCTTCGCCATCGTGTTCTTTATGCAGTCTAACCACATGATTCCGCGCATGATCGCCGGTCAGCTGGTTCCCATCACGGCCTATATCGTCATGGCCATTTCCCTCAACCTCGTCGTCGGCATCGCGGGCGACTTGTCGCTGGGCCACGCGGGCTTTATGAGCGTCGGCGCCTATACGGGCATCGTTACCGCTGTCGCGCTGGAGAGCGCCGTTCCCTCCGATCCGGTGCGCCTGATCATCAGCATTGTGGTCGGCGCTATCGCCGCTGCCATCTTGGGCTTCTTGATTGGTATCCCGGTCCTGCGCCTGAGCGGCGACTATCTGGCCATCGTGACCCTGGCTTTTGGCGAGATCATCAAAGAGATCGTCACCTGCCTCATTGTGGGCGTCGACTCCCGCGGCCTGCACGTGATCTTTAACATCACGGGCAACTCTACGATCGACGACCTGCACCTGCTCGAGGACGGCACCGCCATCATCAAGGGCGCCCAGGGCGCCTCGGGCGTGTCGACGTACTCGACCTTCCTCGCCGGTGCCATCCTGGTCATGGTCGCACTCGTGATCGTGCTCAACCTGGTTCGCAGCCGTACCGGCCGTGCCATTATGGCCGTGCGCGATAACAAGATTGCAGCCGAGTCCGTAGGCATCTCCGTCACCGAGTACCGCATGATCGCCTTCGTGGTTTCCGCTGCCCTCGCCGGTGCTGCCGGAGCCCTCTTCGGCGGTAACTTCTCGCAGCTCTCCGCCACCAAGTTCGACTTCAACACGTCCATTCTCATCCTGGTGTTCGTGGTCCTGGGCGGTCTGGGCAATATGCGCGGCTCCGTCATCGCGGCGGCGTTGCTTACGGTGCTTCCCGAGCTGCTCCGTCAGTTCTCGGACTACCGCATGCTCATCTACGCCATCGTGCTGATCCTGGTCATGATTTTTACCAACAACCCGCAGCTCAAGGCGTTCTTCGGTCGCGTCAAGGACCGCTTTGCTTCCAAGAAGGAGGTGGCAGCCGATGCCCAGTAAATTTGAGTTCAAGAAGGGCAAGATGGTTCCGTATCCTTCTGGCGCCATCGTTCCCGACCGCGACCTGGGCGAGCGCCCGGCGCTCGAGTGCATCCACCTGGGCATTGAGTTCGGCGGTCTTAAGGCAGTCGACGACTTTAGCCTGACCATCGGCAAGACCGAGATCGCCGGTCTCATCGGCCCCAACGGTGCCGGCAAGACCACGGTCTTCAACCTGCTCACCAAGGTGTATCAGCCTACGCACGGCACCATCCTGCTCGACGGCGAGGACACCTCTGGCAAGTCGGTCTATCAGGTCAACCGCATGGGTATTGCCCGTACATTCCAGAACATTCGCCTGTTCAACACCATGACGGTGGAGGATAACGTTAAGGTTGGCCTGCACAACCAGGAGCGTTACTCCGGCTTTGAGGGCGTGCTGCGCCTGCCGACGTATTGGAAGCACGAGAAGGCCGCCCACGAACGCGCCATGGAGCTGCTGTCTATCTTTGATATGGAACATCTGGCAAACGAACAGGCCGGCTCGCTGCCTTACGGCGCTCAGCGCCGCCTGGAGATCGTCCGTGCACTTGCCACCAATCCCAAGCTGCTGCTGCTCGACGAGCCTGCCGCCGGCATGAACCCGTCCGAGACCGCGGAACTCATGGAGAACATCGTTAAGATCCGCGACACCTTCGGCATTGCCATCATGCTTATCGAGCACGACATGTCGCTCGTCATGAATATTTGCGAGGGTATCTGCGTGCTCAACTTTGGTAAGGTCATCGCCAAGGGCACGGCCGAGGAAATCCAGAACAACGACGCCGTTATCGAGGCATATCTGGGCAAGCAGGATAAGGGGGAGAACTAAATGGCAGAGCCGATGCTTTCCGTCTACAACATCAACGTCTGGTACGGCGCCATCCACGCCATCAAGGACATCTCCTTTAACGTCAACGAGGGCGAGATCGTTGCTCTGATCGGTGCGAACGGTGCCGGCAAGTCCACGACGCTCAAGACCGTCTCGGGCCTGCTGCGTTCCAAGACCGGCTCCATCAAGTTTATGGGCGAGGACATTACCCATACGCCCGCCGATAAGCTGGTGGGTAAGGGCCTGGCTCAGGTCCCCGAGGGCCGTCGCGCCTTTTTGCAGATGACGGTCGAGGAGAACCTTGAGATGGGCGCCTATACACAGCTCAAGTCCACGGTCGCTCCGGGCCTTGAGCGTGTCTACGAGCAGTTCCCGCGCCTTAAGGAGCGCCGTCGCCAGGTCGCCGGCACCCTTTCGGGCGGCGAGCAGCAGATGCTCGTTATGGGCCGCGCCCTTATGAGCAACCCCAAGCTGCTCATGCTCGACGAGCCTTCCATGGGCCTGGCGCCGATTCTGATCGAACAGATCTTCCAGATTGTCGAGGACCTGCACAAGGCCGGCACCACGGTGCTTCTGGTCGAGCAAAACGCACAGATGGCTCTTTCCATCGCCACGCGCGGCTACGTGCTCGAGACCGGCAAGATCACCATGACCGGCACGGGCCAAGAACTCCTGCACGACGATAACGTGCGTAAGGCCTATCTGGGCGGTTAATTCATTCAACGAAGGGGCACTGACTATCCCGGTCAGCGCCCCCTTTTTAAGTTGCGGTGGAATAGGGACTAAATGGGAGTCTCAGAGGCCAAAAGAGTCCCTATTCCACCGCAACTTCATGGGGATGTGTGACAATGCCCGTCGGAAAACATCTGCTGTCTTTGGGGGTCTATCTATGGTGTACGAGTTTTGTGCCGAGAACTTTGAGCGGGTGCCGGCGGCTATCGATGCCGGTGCAAGGCGTATTGAACTGTGCGACAACCTTGCCGTCGGTGGCACTACACCCTCGGCCGGTGTTATCAGCGCTACAGTCAGCTATGCTCACGAGCATGACGCGCGAGTGATGTGCATGATTCGCCCGCGTGGCGGTGACTTTCATTACAACCAAGACGAGCTGCGCATGATGGAGATGGACCTGGGCCTTGCCGTAAGCGCCGGCGTTGACGGCTTGGTCTTTGGCAGCTGCAAGCCCTGCGCTGGCGGATGGGCGCTCGACGAGCTTACGTTGGGCGCCCTCGTGATGGCCGCGGGCTGCGCGACCGAGGAATGCAAGCGTGAGCCCATCGACATCACCTTCCACATGGCGTTTGATCAGCTCTCGCCCGAGGCTCAGCTCGACGCGATTGACATACTCGTCGACTGCGGCATCACACGCATCTTGACGCATGGCGGCGCTGCCGGTACGCCGATCGAGGACAACTTCGAAAACCTGGCCCGCTTGATCGAGTATGCGGGCGATCGCTTGACCATCCTTCCCGGCGGCGGCATTTCCACGGCCAACCGCGATACCGTGGCGGCGGCACTGGGCGTCTCCGAGCTCCATGGCACAAGGATCGTACCGCTGGAGGTGTAGCCCGTGGCGCTTGTATTCGATGTTCAGCAGGCGAGTGGCAAGCCCGACGACAACCGTCGTCCCGGCACCGCGTGCCCCTTTTGCGATACAGAAGGGCTCACCAACATCATCCAGCGCGACGGTGACTGCATCTGGCTCGAGAATAAGTTCAAAACCCTGCGCGCCACCCATCAAACCGTGCTAATCGAGTCGGCCGATCACGATGCCGACCTGGTGACCTATGAGCCGGATGAACTCCACCATGTGATGCGGTTTGCCCTGGGTTGCTGGCAGCAGATGATCGATTCACAGCAGTATCGAAGCGTGCTCATGTACAAGAACAAGGGTCCGCTCTCGGGCGGTAGTCTCGTTCATCCGCACATGCAGATTGTGGGTTTGGAGCAGGAAGACGGCTATGCTTCGCTGACTTCTGCCAATTTCGAAGGCATCAATGTCTGGCGACAGGGGAGAATCGCGGTCAACATCTCAACCGAACCGATCATGGGGTTCTTTGAGATCAACGTTTCAGCCCCGCAGGGAATCGCCGCCAGCGATGACACGAGAGACCAAGCCGAGGCGGATCTCTTCGCCGACGCAATCCAGGTAGCTCTGCGCTATATCTTGCACGAGCACCATGGCGGTCGTGCAGAGTCGTACAACCTGTTCTTCTATCACATGAGCGGCCGGACCATTGCCAAGGCGCTTCCACGTTGGGTGGTTTCACCCTACTTTGTCGGGTATCGGCTGGCTCAGGTCAATGCTGAGACCACGCTCGATGTCGATGCGGAGCGACTCCGCGCACATCTGGAGGCGCTCACATCGTAAAGTGAGCGCCCGCACACTGCGGACGGTTTAGCGCGCCATTGCATCGCGGCCGGCCTCGACGCGCTTGCGCTGGGCGGCGCGCTCCTCGCCGGTCAGACGCTCAAAGAAGTGCCCGATAAGCGAGGCGAGCACCTGCTGAAACAACGTTCCACACATGACGGGAAACACAACTTCGCCCGGAAAGTATTGCGTGGCGATGACGGCGCCCGAAGAGATATTGCGCATGCCGCAGGTAAAGCACATGGTGGTCGTTTCGCTATATGGCAGATGCAGCGCGCGAGCGACCAGAATGCCGACGACAAAGCCGCTGATGGCGAAGACCAAAATAAAGAGGGCTACTTCCAAGCGCACCGCGTTCATGTGCAGCATGTACTCGCTCATGGCGGTGGAGTTGGAGGCGATAACGCCCATCATCATGAACTTGCAGGCGGGTGAGAGCGCGGGGGAGAGTTTTTCGTGCCCCCATCCGCGCGTGAGCTCGTTGATCACGATGCCGAGCACGGCGGGGATAGCGATCATAAAGGCCATGTTCTGCATCATACTTGGCACGTCGATCGAGACGGTGGCGCCCAGCAGGAGCTTGAGCGTAAGCGGAATCGTCACAGGTGAGATGACCGAGGACGTCAGGATGATGGTGAGTGCGAGCGGGCCGTTGCCGCCGAACATGCTGATCCACATAAAAGCGGTGACTGCCACGGGCACACTGTATTCGAGCACGATGCCGCAGACAAGGTTGGGGTTGGAGCCAAAGAACAGTGAGCCCATGGCATACGCCGCGATGGGGATGATCACAGCTGAGACAAATAACGCCAAAATCAGATGCAGGGGACGGCGGAACACCTCAGCTACCTGGTGGAAGGTGTTGCTGAGCGCGCCTTGGAACGTCATAAAGGCAAACAGGGTGGGAACGATGGGCTTGAGAACGCCGATCTGCTGAGGAAAGAGCACGCCGAGCGCCACGCAAATCGGAACGATGATTTGCATGTGCCCCGCGAGAAACTTGCCCAGTCCAACCCATTGCTTCATATGCTCTTGTGACTCCCTTTGCTCGTGAATCCGTTTTGAATGGATATGCTAGACGCTTGCATGCGCCCGTGCGCCAGAAACGCTCGAATATTTCGAGGCTATTACCGCCCTCGTTTATCGAAACCACGGCGTGCTGGACGTTGTGCGTCCGCGCTGCACGGTATAATAAATCCGTTCAACAGATCTGCCTGCCGAAGCGGGCATACACAGAGGACTCATCGCTATGAACCGTGAGAGGTATCGCGGCGACCTGCCCCTATCGGGGGTGGGTGCCTATGTCATCGCTTAAGACGACGCATCGCTGGGCGGTCGCTCAGCAAAACCCCGAGCTCGAAAAGGAGCTTTCGGCTGGTCTGGGCATTCCCGGGCTGGTGGCGCGCATTATGGTCGCGCACGGCATTGGCTCCATCAAAGAGGGCCAATTGTTTTTGACGCCTTCGCTCGATCGCGACTGGGCCGACCCACTCATTATCCCGGGCATGTCGGTCGTCGCCGACCGCGTTGAGCGTGCTATTCGCAGCCACGAGCGTATCGCCGTCTTTGGCGATTTTGACGTCGACGGCATTACGTCGACTTGTCTGTTGACCGAGGCGCTACGTTCGTTTGGCGCCAACGTCACGCCGTTTATTCCGCACCGCTTTGACGAGGGCTACGGCCTGTCGCGTGCGGCGCTCGACCGCGTCAACGAGCTCGCTCAACCCAACCTGATTGTGACCGTCGATAACGGTATTGCTGCCAAGGAAGAGGTCTCCTATCTGGAGAACCTGGGGATCGATTTGGTGGTCACGGACCATCACGAGCCGTCCGACCAGGTGCCGCAGGGCGTGCCCCTGACCGATCCCAAGCTCGAGGACGAGGGCCCCTCGCGCGAGCTTGCCGGTGCCGGTGTGGCGCTTAAGCTGGTGCAGGTCCTGGGCGAGCGTTTGGGCAAGCCGTCGTATTGGCGTTCGCTGATAGAGGTCGCGGCGCTGGGCACCGTGTCCGACATGATGCCGCTCACGCCCGAGAATCGCGCACTGGTCGCCGAGGGCATCCAGCAGATGCGCGTGACGGCCCGCCCCGGTTATATCGCGCTTGCCGCACTTGCCAAGGCCGACCTTTCTACCATTACGGCCGACGGCCTGTCGTTTTCGCTCATCCCTCGTCTGAATGCTGCCGGCCGCATGGCTGATCCCAAGCTGGCGCTCGACCTGCTGCTTGCCCGCGATCCCATCGAAGCAAGCGCACTGGCGGCTGAGCTCGAGGAAATCAACCGCCAGCGCCGTGAGATCGAGGCGGAGCTCACGCGCGATGCCATGGCAAAGGTCGAGGAGACCTATGACGGCGGACGCGCGATCGTCGTGGGCGGCGAAGGCTGGCACGAGGGCGTCAAGGGCATCGTGGCAAGCCGTCTGACCAACCGCTACCACGTGCCGGCGCTGCTGTTCTCGATCGAGGACGGTATCGCGCGCGGCTCTGGTCGCTCGGTGGGCAAAGTTAACCTGTTTGACGCCATCGAGCGCTGTTCCGACCTGATGATTCGTCGCGGCGGACATGCCGGTGCGGTGGGTGTGACCATCGAGGCATCCAAGCTCGATGAGTTCCGCCGTCGCCTTTCAGCCGTGTTGTCCGAGCTTCCCGCCGAGGACTTTGAGGACACCGACGAGGTTGCCGCCACGGTCGACCTTTCCGAATTGAATATCGAGACCATCGAGCAGATTTCCCGCCTTGAGCCGTTTGGCCAGGGTAATAAGGTGCCGCTGTTGGCTGCCGAGGGCGTGACGATGTGTGATCGCGCCGTGGTGGGTAAGACCGGCGAGCACATGCGCTTTGTGGCGACCGATGGCGCCGCGAGTGTGCCGGCCATCATGTTTCGTGTACCGCAGATCGACAAGCTTATCAATTGCGACAGCGCCGTCGACTTGGTGTTCGAGGCCGTTGCCGAGCATTGGCAGGGGCGTGTGAAGCCCAAGCTCATGATCAAGGATGTTCTGGTCCGCGATACCATGCTGCCCAGCGTCGACGATCCGGCATGCGAGCTTCGTCGTGGCGTGCAGCCGGCGGATTCCGGCCTGCGCCTGGAGTCGCGCAAGCGCGAGACGCTCGCCCAGCTTTCCTATACCGAGCTCACGCGCTCGCTTATCCATAGCTTTATAGGCTCGAACCAGCCGCACCGCGCGCAGGTCGAGGCGCTCGATGCCCTGGCCGATCACCAAAGTGTTCTGGCCGTTATGGGAACGGGACGCGGCAAGTCGCTCATCTTCCATGTGCATGCCGCGCGCGAGGCGGTTCTTCGCGGGCGTGCGAGCATCTTTGTCTATCCGCTGCGCGCGCTCGTTGCCGACCAGGCCTATCACCTCTCGTCGACGATGGCCGCGCTTGGCATTGGCGTAGGCGTGCTGACCGGCGAGACCGTGGAGGCGGCGCGCGATGACGTGTTTGCCGGCTTGGCTTCGGGCCGCACCGGCATCGTGCTCACGACGCCCGAGTTCCTGTCCATTCACCGCGACCGCTTTGCGCGTTCGGGACGCATCGGTTTTGTCGTTATCGATGAGGCGCATCATGCCGGTCTTGCCAAGGGCGGTGACCGCAGCGCCTATCTCGACATGCCCGATATCCTCAAGGCCCTGGGCGACCCGGTCGTTCTGGCCACGACTGCCACCGCAACGGCTCCGGTTGTGGCCGAGCTCGCCCGCGTGCTACCGATTACCCGTACGGTGGTCGACGAGACGGTG
>CABTZA010000082.1 GCA_902489225.1 uncultured Collinsella sp. | reverse complement strand
GTATAGAAGGCGGGGGGGGGGGGCGGGTCGCCGGTTGTGCCCCTGGTTTTTCTTTTTTCAAGCAGAAGACGGCATACGAGGCAGTTCCCCTTTTTCTCGCAGAACTAACTATGGGATAGGATTCGCTCCCAGCCCCGATACTTCAACTAAGCATTTCGGCCCCGTTGTGTTATTCTAGAACAGACGTTCGTGAATGATGCGCGGGGCCTTGTCTTGCGCTGTGCTTGTGGCGAGGGGAGGTCGGCTTGGTCATTTTGGGTATCGACCCCGGTTTGGCCCATACGGGTTGGGGGATTATCGAGGAGCGGCGCGGCGAGGTTCGCTGCCGTGCCTACGGCTGCATCGAGACCAGTGCCGGAAGTCCGCTCGCGGTGCGCCTGTCGCATATCGCCCGCGACCTCAAGGGTGTCGTGGAGCGTTATCGACCCGATACCGCTGCTATCGAGAGCATTTACTTTGGTGCTAACGTTCGCTCGGCAATTCCTACGGCGCATGCCCGCGGGGCTGCACTCGTGGCGCTGTCGGAATGCGCGCTCGAGATTGGCGAATACACGCCCATGCAGATCAAGCAGGCTGTGGTGGGCACCGGCGCCGCGGACAAGCGGCAGGTCGCCTACATGGTACGCACGCTAACGCAGCTCGACCACGACCCGCATCCCGACCATGCCGCCGATGCCCTGGCTTGCGCCATCTGCCACGTAAACCTCAGCCGCACCCGCGCCCTTACCGGTGGCGAGTTCTATCAACAGAGAGGAACCGGATACTGATGATTTCCCAGCTCCACGGAACGCTTGTCGAGGCCACGATGAGCTCTGCTGTCGTCGATGTGTCGGGCGTTGGCTTTGAGCTCGGCATTTCGGGCAGCACTGCGGCCACGTTGCCGACGCCCGGTGGCGAGGTCCGCCTCTACACGCGTATGCAGGTGCGCGAGGACGCCATGACACTTTTCGGTTTTTCCTCAAAGGATGAGCGCACGATGTTCGACCGGCTCGTGTCCGTTTCGGGCGTTGGCCCGCGCCTGGCGCTTGCCGTGCTTTCCACCTATACCGTGGGGCAGCTGTATTCGCTGGTGATGGCCGAGGACGACAAGGGCATGGCCAAGGTACCCGGTGTGGGCAAAAAGACAGCTCAGCGCCTGATCCTGGAACTCAAGAGCACCTTTGCCAAGGATAAGGGCTTTGTGCCGGTCGACGTGATTCCCGGACAGGTTGCGATGCCCGTGCCCGCTGCCGCTCCCTCGGCGATCGATGATGCCCGTGCGGCGCTCCTTTCCATGGGCTTTAGCCCGCAGGAGACCGATGTTGCCCTGAGCGGGTATGATGGGCAGAATATGCGTGTCGAGGATCTGCTCGGCGCGGCGCTTAAGCGACTCGGAATGGATGCGTGATGTGGGAAGCCGATGACTCTCAGGACCTGTGGGCGACGCCCGGCAACTCGCCGGCGGCATCCATGGCGCACGGCGAGCGCATGGTGGGCTCGGAGCTGACGGCCGAGGACCTCGATGTCGACCGCACTTTGCGCCCCCAGCGCCTGGACGATTACTGTGGTCAGGAGCACATCAAGCAGAGCCTGCGCGTGTTGATCGAAGCGGCGCAGAGCCGTGGCGAGACGCTCGACCACGTGATCTTCTCGGGTCCTCCGGGCCTGGGCAAGACCACGCTGGCCACCGTTATCGCCAACGAGCTGGGCGCTCAGATCAAGACCACGAGTGGCCCTGCCATCGCGCGCACGGGTGACCTGGCGGCCATCCTTACTAACTTGCAGCCGGGTGATGTGCTGTTTATCGACGAGATCCACCGCCTCAACCGTTCGGTCGAGGAGGTCCTGTACCCCGCGATGGAGGACTTTGCCCTCGATATCGTGATTGGCAAAGGCCCGGCCGCACGATCGATTCGCCTGGATATCCCCAAGTTTACGCTGGTGGCGGCAACGACCCGCTCGGGTATGCTGACTGGCCCGCTGCGCGACCGCTTTGGCATTTCATATCGCTTGGATTACTACACGGTCGAAGAACTCGCGCAGATTGTGACACGCTCGGCGTCCATCCTGGGTGTGACAATAGACCATCCGAGCGCGCTCGAGATCGGCTCACGCTCGCGTGGCACGCCGCGCTTGGCTAACCGTTTGCTCAAGCGCGTGCGCGACTATGCGCAGGTGCGTGGCAACGGTCCCATTGAGCTTGATATTTGCCGTCAGGCGCTCGAGTTCTTCGAGATCGATGAGCTTGGTCTGGACTGGATGGATATTCGCATTTTGGAGACACTCGCTAAGACGTTCTCCGGACGTGCCGTGGGCCTGACAACGCTTGCCAGCGCGGTGGGCGAGGACCCGGGAACGCTCGAGGATGTCTATGAGCCCTATCTGCTGCAGTGCGGCTTGATGATTCGCACACCCCAGGGCCGCCAGGCAACGCTTCGCACCTTTGAGCACTTGGGGATTGAACCTACCATTTAGGGCGCTTTGTTTTGGCGGGCTGTTAAGCTATCGCTGAGCATTGGATAAACATATCGCCATTCATCGGTTACGGGTGTTTTACTATTGCGCGCCCGTGCTATGCTGAATTGGTCTTTTTCTCATTCGGTAACGAAAGGACCGCCCATGCCTACTGACATCGAAATCGCACGTTCTGTCACGCCGCTGCCTATTACCGAGGTGGCCAAGAACGCCGGCGTCGACGTTAAGCACCTGATTCCGTACGGCTTCGACAAGGCTAAGGTCGACTATTCACTGCTCAACGAGCCGACTGACCACCAGGCCAAGCTCGTCCTCGTGACTGCTATCAACCCAACGCCTGCGGGCGAGGGTAAGACCACCACGACCATCGGTCTGGCCGATGGCCTGCGCCGTCGCGGCGTCAAGAGTGCCGTGGCCCTGCGCGAGCCTTCGCTCGGTCCCGTCTTTGGCGTTAAGGGCGGTGCTGCCGGCGGCGGCTGGGCCCAGGTCATCCCCATGGAGGACATCAACCTGCACTTTACCGGCGACTTCCATGCTATCGGTGCCGCCAACAACCTGCTGGCCGCCATGCTTGATAACCACATCCAGCAGGGCAATCAGCTCGGCATTGACGTTAAGCGCATCACTTGGAAGCGCGTCGTCGATATGAACGACCGTCAGCTGCGCCACGTCATCGACGGCATTGGCGGTAAGGCCCAGGGCGTGCCGCGCGAGGACGGCTTCGATATCACCGTCGCCTCCGAGGTCATGGCAATCCTGTGCCTGTCTACGAGCATCAGCGACCTCAAGGAACGCTTGGGTGAGATTGTCGTCGGCTATAGCTTTGCCGGCGAGCCCGTCCGTGCCCGCGACCTCAAGGCCCAGGGTGCCATGGCCGCGTTGCTTAAGGACGCGCTCAAGCCCAACCTGGTGCAAACGCTCGAGGGCACGCCCGCGTTTGTCCACGGCGGTCCCTTCGCCAATATCGCCCACGGCTGCAACTCCATCATGGCCACGCGTATGGCGATGCGCTTTGGCGATGTTGCCATTACCGAGGCCGGCTTCGGTGCCGATCTGGGTGCCGAGAAGTTCCTCGACATCAAGTGCCGCATGACGGGCGTTCGCCCCAGCGCCGTCGTGATCGTCGCTACCGCCCGTGCGCTTAAGTACAACGGTGGCGTCGCCAAGGCCGACCTCAACGAGGAGAACCTCGAAGCACTCAAGGCTGGCATGCCCAACCTGCTGCGTCACGTCGACAACATCCAGAACGTTTATGGTCTGCCCTGCGTGGTCGCCATCAACCGCTTCCCGACGGACACCGAGGCCGAGCTTGCGCTCATCGAGTCCGAGTGCCAGAAGCTCGGCGTCAGCGTTAAGCTTTCCGAGGTCTGGGCCAAGGGCGGCGAGGGCGCGCTCGACCTGGCCGATGAGGTCATGCGTCTGATTGAGCAGCCGAGCGAGCTCAAGTTTGCCTACGAGGACGGCGCCGATGTGGCCGACGCCCTCGAGGCCGTTGCCACCAAGGTCTACCGCGCCGACGGCGTCGACTTTACGCCGGCTGCCAAGCGCCAGCTCGCCGAGCTGCGCGAGAACGGCTTTGGCAACCTGCCGGTGTGCGTGGCCAAGACGCAGTACAGCTTTAGCGACAACGCCAAGGCGCTGGGCGCTCCCGAGGGCTTCCACATCACCGTGCGCGAGCTCAAGGTTTCCGCCGGTGCCCACTTTGTGGTCGCGCTGACCGGCAGCGTTCTGACCATGCCCGGCCTGCCCAAGGTTCCCGCGGCCGAGAACATCGACGTCGACAACGACGGCAACATCACCGGCCTGTTCTAAGCCTGCTGCTCATAGCCGCTTGCCCGCCCCGCCGTGCCCACAAGGCCCGGCGGGGCTTTTTGATCCTTAGGACCGCGCATGTCTTGTAGATACCGACGGACTCTGCCCATCATAGGCTTTTGCGCGGGTAGAATGCATGGATAACTTGAGACTCACGCGCGACGGAAAGGAATCGTTGCATGGATCAGGACAAGACAACCGTGATGGGCGGCTACGGTTCCGCGCAGGCTGGCGATAGCGCCGATGCGACCCGCGTTGTTCCCAACCCCGGTTATACCGACCCCGCCGCGACGCAGCCTTCTGCCGAGCCCACCCGGGTTATGGGCTATGGCGACACGGCGCAGGATTCTTACGCTGCATCTTCGCAAGGCCCCTATGGCAACGCAGCTCCGGATCCGTTTGATTACGCGCCGCAGGATTCTTATGCTGCCTCGACGCCGAATCCCTATGACAACCTGCCGCAAAATCCCATTCCGCAGCCTCAGCAGACGACGTATATGCCTCGCACGGCGCAGCCTCGCTACGAGTCGCGCGAGCCGTATCGCGAGTACCCCAAGTCGATTCCGCAATATGGCGAGGACGAGGAGAAGAAGCCGTCGCGTTCGTCGAGCGTGATCAAGAAGATCCTCATCGTGCTGGCGATTTTCTTTGCCTTGTCGGTCGTGTTCGCCATCGTGTCGGGCATGCTCAACAAGCGGGGCGCCACGACCGATGCCACGACCGAGCAGGCCGAGACCACCCAGTCTGCTGCCGTCGACCTGAGCGATATCCCGGGACAGTACTGGTCCAACGCCAAGAAGCTCCTCAAGTCACGCGGAGCCGACCTTTCGAACGCCGTGATCCTGACCGACGATGGCTCAACGCCCGTCATCGATTCCAACTGGGTTGTTACGAATGCCTACTATAACGACAACGGCAACCTGGAGATTCAGCTCACGCACAAGAACAGCTATGGCAACTCGTCCGGCGGCCAAAGCGGTACCGACAGCTCGAGCTCCAATACGCTGGAGGATTTGAGCAACAAGGCACAGGAGTTGGGAGACAAGGCACAAGAGCTGGGCGATACAGCCCAAAACCTCGGCGATACTGCTCAGAATCTGGGCGATATGGCTACCAATGCCTGGGACGCGCTGCAAAACGGCATCTCGGGCGCGCAGGGAAACTAGCTGTTAAGCAGGCTACAGTTGCTCGGCCGGACGGTCGGGCGAGCTAAAGCCCGAATCAAAGGTGACGACGCATGAGGCATCGGGTCGGCGCTCGTGCACGATGCGCGTGACGAGCCCCAGCAGCTCCTCGTCGGATATGTCAAAGCCGTCGGGACGCACCAGGTCAAACGAAACGAACCCGTCGTGCTCGTGCAGGTCGTGGATGGAGAGCGCGGGATCGATCTGCATGACGCCGCGCTTGACCCAGCCGCGCAAGTCATCGCCGGTTGTCGCGATGGGGTCGCAGTGCAGTGTGATACCAATGCCCATCTGGCGCTTGATGTCGTGCTCGATGGTGTCCAGAATCTCGTGGTGCTCAAACGCGTCGCCCTCGCCGGGCATCTCCACGTGGGCGCTGGCAAACTGACGACCGGGGCCGTAGTCGTGCACCATGAGGTCGTGTGTGCCCAAGACCTGCGGATAGGACATGATCTTGTCGCGGATTGCCTGGACGAGCTTGGGGTCGGGCGCTTGCCCCAGCAACGGGCTGATGGCGTCGCGCACCAGGCCCAGGCCGCTGATGCAGATGAAGATGCCCACACCCAGGCCTGCCCAGCCATCGAGATCAAAGCCGGTCGTCTGCGAAATAAGCGCCGCCACCAAGACCGAGCCCGAGGTGATGACGTCGTTTTTGGAGTCCTGCGCCGTGGCGATGAGCGTTTCGGAGTCGATGCGATCGCCCAGCGTGCGGTTGAACGCTGCCATCCAGAATTTGACGAGCATGGACAGAACAAGGGCAGCCATGGAGAGCGCCGAATACACGGTGGGCGAGGGCTTGATGATCTTGGTGACCGACTCGAGGATTAGGTTGATGCCGACGGCACAAACCAGGACGGCGACAAACAGACCAGCCAGGTACTCGTAGCGGCCGTGGCCGTAAGGGTGGCCCTCGTCTGCCGGGCGGCTGGCAAGGCGGAACCCGAGCAGGCTCACGATGTTGCTCGAGGCATCGGAGAGGTTGTTGAAAGCGTCGGCGATGAGGGAGACGGAACCGGCGAGCAGGCCCGCGATGCCCTTGGCCAGGCACAGGGTGATGTTGAGGCCAATGCAGATGAGGCTTGCGGCAAAACCCGCGTTGGTGCGGCAAGATGCATCGACCGGCTCGTCCTCGCCGCCGGGAACAAGCGTATGTACCAGCCGATTTACAAATAGCATAGCGGTCGTCCTCACAATCATGTTTAAGGGGATAGTGTAGCTCGCGCGGGGGCGCCGTGCACCGATGCTCAGAAAATGCAGCAATAGTCTGCCGGTGCTAACGAGCGAGCCTTCTTGTCTGCCTGGGTGGTCCATTTTGGGCCACATGGGTATGGGCATGTGCCTGTTTGCTCGACATACTTAATGTCGACAGCCCCTGTGCAAAGGAGGACGTTTCCATGGACGAGATGTTTGCCATTAAATGTCAAAACTGCGGCGGCCCTATGTACTCGCACCAAGCTAAGCGCAGCTTTGAGTGCGCCTATTGCGGCACGGTCGTTCCGTGGCAGGCGGACGCCGGAGAGCCCAAGAGCGCTTTGGGTATTCGCCATACGCCGTTGACGGTGGTGGATGGACTGCTCAAACTCACGCATGTGTCGCAACTCGAGCGCCCGGAGGACCCGGACTGGTATTTCTTCAACGCGCACTGGCGCAATCAGTCGGTCCTGGAACATCTGCTGTGGGAGGATCGCGGCACGGCGCAAGAGTTCCAAGAGGTCACGCATGTGAGCATTCCTTGCCCCTTCTGCGGGGCGTCCTTTGAGGGCGAGTCAACGCAGCGCGTGTTTGAGTGCCCGTCCTGCGGCAACAAGATCGGCATTGCCGACCTGCTCAAGCCCGGTACCTTCAGCAAGCGTCTGACCATGGGCGTGGGTGCAGAGTATGTGCCGGAGCAGGGCATTCCCTGCGAAATCTCGCCGCAGCAGGCACGTGCCAACGCACTGCAGCTGGTGCGCCAGTATGCGGAATCCTTTGCCGGGCACGACGTGGAAGATGCGATCCAAAACGACATGATGCTCTTCTATTTCCCCATGGCGCTGGCGGACCTGCGCATGATGGCGTCCTTCCCGGGCAAGGGCCTGAGCAAGGAGACCTTGGTGTACTACGAGGTGCTCGACTGGGCATATCCCAGGGCAAACTACCTGGACGTTCGCCTCATGGGCATTTTGGAGCCGTGGGACTTTGCCAAGGTTGGGCCGTTTGACCCGGCCATGCAGGAAGGTGACTTTCGCGTTGTCTCCGTCGATGCGTCTACCAAGGACCAGGTGGTTATTGATAAGTTGGCGCTCGACGTTGCGGGCAACGACGCCGAGGCGGTGCTGGGATTCAATAAAAAGAGCATCCGCACGTGGGCGCGCAAGGCCCGCAAGCACAAGGACGGCTTGGTTATGGTGCCGGTGTACTTTGTCGATCGTCCTGCCTCGGATAGTCGCGATGGCGAACAGGTGCGCATCGCCGTGAACGGCCAGACGGGCCGCGCGGCTGCGGTGGTGTTTAGTGACAAGCGCGAGACGCATGTGGTGGCACCGCTCAATCCCAACGTGATGCTGTCGAGCGAAAGCACCGTGCACGCCACGCCCATCGAGGTCAAATACGTTAAATCGCCGTTCCTATACCAGATCGTACGCCGTGGTGGGTGCGAGCAACCGCGCCAGGTTGCAGCCGCCGCCGAGGGTTCCTACCGAGAGGGGAAGCCCAAACGTCGCGGCCTGCTGGG
>CABTZA010000081.1 GCA_902489225.1 uncultured Collinsella sp. | reverse complement strand
GCGTGGTTACGCGTCGGCCGCACAGGTTGAGCTCCAAAAAAGCAGTGCTCTTTCGTCTATTAATAGTTTTAATGAGGCCCTCGTGGCCCAGCAGCGGACCAGCCGTCACTACGACTTGGTCACCGTCTTTTAGGGCCTCGCTCATGGGCACTACGCGGTCTCCCCTATGCGTAAAGCCGCCAATAAGCTGGACCTCTTCTTTTGCCAGCGGCACAAACTGACCGTCCTGAGATAACACCCGAGCAAAGTCGTCCATGCGCAGCAAATACTGTTGCACGGTGCGGGGGTCTGCCGTATCGCAGATGAGATAACCAGGGAACAACGGCTTGTTTGTGTTGACCCAGTCGCCGTGTACCTTGATTTCGGTTTGATATTGGGGATAAAAGAGCTCCTGCATGGCGCCAGACGGCACCACATGCTCGATGCGCTCGCGCATTACGTCTTCGCGACCGTTAATGACCTGGATCACATACCACACGAGCACCACCCCCTTGCTGTCTTACGTGTGGCTCACAGGGTTTGGGTATGGCTTCGCCAGGGCGCTTGTGCGCGAAGGCGCTCCATATTCAAACCCTGAGCCCAGTCAGACAAGCACGTGGCTCTGCCCCACCGTGAACGGTATGTATAAGTGCAGTGGCTAGAGTCGCGGACGTGTATCGCAAAATGACCGCGACTCCAGCTGGCTGCGTGCGAACCAGTCAAGCGGGAACAAAACTGGACCGCACGCAAACAGCTGAATACTGCTGTGGTTTGTCATGACAATATTTTGCACTGCCCAATGCGAGCTTATAAATAGCCGCAAAAGCAAGTGCAAACTCGCACATGGCAATCGATATTGGAGCTCGTGGTGTTTCTAACACCGCCGTTACGGCCGGATGCTAATCGACCCTGCGCTTTGTGACTTGCTGGAGCCGCGAGCACAGTTGAACTCATGTAACGCTAGGTATCCTAGCACAAGCTGATGGCGAAACTGATTTTGGTTGTGCCGGACAACATTTCGTTCATTTGACGTGTTCAAGGGGGTTGGTTTGGGAAATTGTTCACATTGATGCAGGTTATTGACGTACTGGCGGTGATTAGGGGCGTTACTGAACGCCTAAATGAAGCGGCGAACTACGCCGATAATCGCGTATGTCAAACAAACTAAGTACAGACATGGGAAATAAATTGTGCAACTTTTTGTTGGCGTAGGTGGGGTTTGTGGCGCGTGGTTTTTTGGCATGAAAAAAGGCCTTCGGAATTCCGAAGGCCTTTACATTCACGATGGTGGAGACGAGGGGGATCGAACCCCTGACCTCTTGACTGCCAGTCAAGCGCGCTCCCAGCTGAGCTACGCCCCCGTGACGAGGTAGTACTATAGGGGAAGACTTTCTTTGATGCAAGGACTTTTTTGGGTTGAATCTCTTACTTACGGGTTTTCCTGGGACGGAGCAGAAATAAGCACTCTTCGAGCGCTTATTTCTATCCACCGCCCCGATAAAAGCCTGATGCGTTGGACCTTACTTGTAGAGATAAGCGATGGCGGTGCCGGTGTGGACTTGGATCGTGGCTGTTGACCTTACAACGTTGCTGATGCCCGTGTCGGCTAACAAGCCCAGCGAGGCGTGATCTAACTCCCATTCTAGGCCGTGTTCGCTTACCACCGTCCCAGGGGCTATAGCGATGATAGAGAACGTCTTGTTCTCGGCGCCCTCAATGGTCCACGATTCGCCTCCGTGCAGGATGCGGGCCGTGATCTCATCTTCGGCAATCCAGACTGGAGCGTCATCGTAGCCTGCAAGCAACCCCAGAACGGAAAGTGCCATATCAGGACGGCCACCGGTGGCGCAGGTTGCAACCACTTCGGAACCCGGCCAGCGACGGCGGACGGAATCGAGCGCCAGCGCCAGATCGGTATAGTCCTTGTACGGGTCATGGCGCTCAACTTCAAAGTCGCTAGCGGCATCAACAAGAGCGCGGCCGGCTTCGCTTACCGTGTCGGCATCCCCCACATACACGTCGCAGCCCAGGCCGGCGCCCAGCAGCGCGTCGAGCCCACGATCCACGGCGACAACGTGGTCGCACTCCCCCGCTAGCCTACGCAACAGATTCGCGCTCGCAACCACGGGCGAGCCGCAGACCACTAATACCTTGCAAGCCACAGCCCTCGCCTATCCCTCAAACGAAAGTACGCGGGCCAGATCCAGCTCCTCGTAGCTGTCGATAAAGATATCGCAGTTGGCGCGTACGTCGTCGCGCTTCATGCGGCCGTGCGGATCATAGATACCTACACGCTTAAAGCCAGCGACCCCAGAGCTCTTTAGGCCAAAGACAGCGTCCTCAAACACCCACGTGCGCTCAAACCTGTGCCCATGGCGCTCCTCCAGACGGCGCAGCGCCAACTCATACACATCGGGGAACTGCTTGGAACGTCCCGCCTCGCCCGTCGTGGTAACAAACTCCATATAAGCATCGAGCCCGGCACCAGCGAGCGCGGACTGCACCAGCTCGGCAGGCGTGGACGTGGCAACGCACATGGAAATGCCCGCCTCCTGCGCCTGCTTCAAAAATGCAAGCAGGCCCTCGCGCGGCGGCACCTTGGAGTACCCATCAATCAGAATGTCGCTCAGCTCGCGATACAGCTCTTCGCCATTCGCGCCAATGTCCCAGGTGTCGTGGTAGGCCTGACACTCGTCCTCGAGCGACAAATGCTCAAACTGGGCAAAATCGTCGACCGTCACGTCAACTCCGTGGCGGTGCAATAACTCGGGCTGAGCATGGGCCCAAACGGGGGTGCTATTAACCAGTGTGCCGTCGCAATCGAAAATAAACGCAACGTTGGGGGCGGCGGTCTGGGACATAAACGAGCCTTTCGATGTCAAATGGTAAACAACCTGCTAAAAACGTTTTACCAAACGTCAACCTAACAGTTTTGAAACCCTAATTGGTAAAACTGTCAAGAGTTTTACCACGGCAATTCTGCCAGTGGTATAAACATGGCGCTTACCGATTAAACGCCCCCGCAAATCCACTTTCGTCCATAAAACTAACGTACAGGTGTTATCGTAGTTTCAGCCGAAAGTTCCACCGAGCACGCGAGGTGGAACGAATCATAGATCTATCGCCGTCCCTTCGATTCGTGCAGCCTTGGACCTTTCGCATCTAGTCACCAAGGCAACACGCTGCCGCGTCATGATGGGATCAAACGTGAGCGATACAAAGCTAAAGCCAGCAACCAAAAAGCCTGCTACCCGCAAAGCCGCCCCGCACGCACCGGAGCTCACCAAGGACGATGTCTACCTATTTGGCATCGGCACCTGGGAGCGCAGCTGGGAAAAGATGGGCGCTCACCCAGACACACAAAACCGTACGCGTGGCTGGCGCTTTTGCGTTTGGGCGCCCGATGTAAAAAGCGTCCACGTCATTGGCGAATTTAACGACTGGGATGAGCAAGCCAACCAGCTGGTGCCCATGCATACGAGCGCTATTTGGGAAGGCTTTATTCCTGGCGCCGAGCAGGGTCAGCTCTATAAGTACCTTATCGAGACCGACGAGGGCGAAAAGCTCTACAAGGCCGATCCGTACGCCTTTAAGGCAGAGTGCCCTCCGGGTACGGCCAGCGTGCTGTGGACCATTGACGACTACAAGTGGAACGATGCCGCATGGCTCAAGCGCCGTGCCGGCCACAACCACATGTCGCAGCCCCTTAACATCTATGAGGTGCATATTGGTTCTTGGAAGCGCCACGGCGACGAGCCGCAGGGCGATCCGGACGAGTACGGAAACTACCCCGGCCCCATGGACCCCTTCCCCGCGCAGCGCGGCGAGTTCTACACCTACGACGACCTGTCGGTAGAGCTCGTGGATTACGTGCGCGACATGGGCTATACGCACATTGAGGTCATGCCGCTTATGGAGCATCCCTTCGATGGCTCCTGGGGCTACCAGACGACCGGCTATTACGCCGCCACGTCGCGCTACGGCAACCCGCAGCAGCTCATGCACTTTATCGATGCGTGCCACGAGGCGGGCATCGGCGTGATTATGGACTGGGTTCCCGGCGGTTTTTGCGCCGACTCCCACGGCCTTGCCACCTTTAACGGCCATATGCTGTTTGAGCACGAGATTCACCCCAACTGGGGCACGCATAAGTTTGACTTTGCCCGTGGCGAGGTCCGCTCCTTCCTGGTGTCCAACGTGCTGTACTGGCTCGAGAACTTCCACGTGGACGGCATTCGCATGGACGGCGTGTCCAGCATGCTGTACCTTAACTTTGGCATCGACGATCCCGGCCAAAAGAAGTTCAACAAGTACGGTACCGAGGAGGACCTGGACGCCAGCGCATTCATTCGCCAGGTCAACTGCGCCGTGGAGGCTCACTTCCCCGACGTGATGATGATGGCCGAGGAGTCCACCGCATGGCCGCTCGTGACCTATCCGCCGCAGGACGGCGGCCTGGGCTTCCACTACAAGTGGGACATGGGCTGGATGAATGACACCCTGCACTACATGCAGACCGATTTTCCGTGGCGCCCCGGCAACCACGGCCTGCTCACGTTCTCCATCATGTACGCCTTTACCGAGAACTTTATTTGCCCGCTGAGCCACGACGAGGTCGTACACGGCAAGTGCTCGCTGATCGGCCGCATGCCGGGCGACTGGTGGCGCCAGTTTGCCGGCCTGCGCACGCTGGCCTTTTACCAGATGACGCACCCCGGTGCCAAGCTCAACTTTATGGGAAACGAGATCGGCCAGTTTATCGAATGGCGCTACTACGAGTCCATCCAGTGGTTCCTGACCGAGCAGTACGAGACCCATGCGCATCATCAGGCGTTTATCAAGGCGCTCAACCACCTGTACACCGCCGAGCCCGCCCTGTACGAGCGCGGATACACCGACGACGGCTTTACCTGGATCGACGCGGACAACTCCAAGCAGTCCATTGTGAGCTTTGTGCGCCAGGGCGAGGACATCGACAACGACCTGGTGATCCTGATCAACTTTGACCCGGCGAGCTACGAGAGCTTCCGTGTGGGCGTGCCGCGCGAGGGTGACTGGGAGGTCATCTTCGACTCCGACCGTCCCGAGTTTGGCGGCAGCGGCTATGCCGGCGAGGAGCCCTACACCTGCTCGAGCGAGCCCTATCCCTGGAACGGGCAGATGGACTCTATCGAGATGAAAGTGCCCGGCCTGGCTGGCGTGGTGCTTAAGCGCCGCGGTCCCAGCAGCTACAAGCCGCCCGTGGTCGAGGAGCCCAAGGCTGCGCCCAAGAAGCGCACGTCCTCGGTGAAGCCCAAGCCTGCGGCTGCCAAGAAGGCTCCGGCCAAGGCGAAGGCTACGACCACCAAGGCCAAGGCTAAGGCTGCCGCAAAGCCCACTGCTAAGGCTACCGCGACCAAGAAGCCGGCTGCCAAAAAGGCCGCTACCAAGGCCAAGTCTGCTTCTGTTATGTCGTCTGACAAGGATGCGTAACAAAGCCGTTACAGCTGTAATTACCCGCCTCGCCGAGGCGTAGGATACAAGTCATAACCGTTCCGGGAGAAACATCCCCGGGGGAAAGGAACGTATGAATAAGATCTTCGACAACAAGCAGGAGTTTACCGAGCTCTATCGCGATGCCGTCATGAGCATCAGCGGCAAGAGCGTCGAGGCCGCCAGCGACCTCGACCGCTTTAACGCCCTGGCCAAGCTCGTGGCCGAGAAGGCGCGCACCGTTGCCACCAAGAGCGACGCCCGCGCCACCGCCGAGGGCAAGAAGCGCGTGTACTACTTCTCGATCGAGTTTTTGATCGGCCGCCTGCTCGACAACTACCTGCTCAACTTTGGCGTGCGCGACATGGTCGCCGAGGCGCTCGACGACATGGGCTTTGACCTTTCCGTCATCGAGAACCAGGAGCCCGATCCGGCGCTGGGCAACGGTGGCCTGGGCCGTCTGGCCGCATGCTTCCTGGATTCCATGGCAGCCGAGGGCATTGCCGGCTATGGCAACGGCATGCGCTACCGCTACGGCCTGTTTAAGCAGGAAATCGTTAACGGCAGCCAAGTCGAGGCTACCGACGAGTGGCTCACCCACGGCTATCCCTGGGAGGTCCGTCGTCAGGACAAGGCCGTGACCATTAAGTTTGGAGGCCACGTTGAGGGCTTTGAGGAGGATGGCCGCACGTTCTACCGCACGGTGGACACGCAGGACATCCTGGCCGTCCCTTATGACATCCCCGTTGTGGGCTATGCTGGCGAGACCGTCAACAAGCTGCGCGTCTGGGCCGCCGAGCCGGTCGAGGAGCACTTTGACCTTGAGGCCTTCAACCGCGGCGACTACGCCCTGGCCGACGCCGAGCGCGCCGAGGCCGAGGCCATCAGCGCCATCCTCTATCCCAACGACGCCGGCGAGCACGGCCGCCTGCTGCGCCTGAAGCAGGAATACCTGTTTGTTTCGGCCGGCATCTACAGCCTGCTCGACACCTTTGAGAAGGAGCACGGCGAGAACTGGGAGCTGCTGCCGCAGTTTGTGGCCATCCACACCAACGACACCCACCCGGCCATGTGCGGCCCCGAGCTCATGCGCATCCTGATCGACGAGAAGAAGCTCGAGTGGGACGACGCCTGGAACATCGTAACGCAGGTCGTGAGCTACACCAACCACACCATCCTGCCCGAGGCTCTGGAGAAGTGGCCCATTGGCACGTTCTCCAAGCTCCTCCCCCGCGTGTACCAGATCATCGACGAGATCAGCCGTCGTTGGCACGAGTCGTTCGACACCACGCAGGAGGGCTGGCAGGAGCGTCTGCGCCAGACCGCCATTCTGTGGGACGGCGAAATTCGCATGGCCAACCTGTCGGTGATCTGCAGCCATAGCGTCAACGGCGTGGCCAAGATCCACTCCGATATCATCAAGAACATCGTGCTCAAGGACTTCTATGCCCTGACGCCCGAGAAGTTCAACAACAAGACCAACGGCATCTCGCACCGTCGCTTCTTTGCCGAGGCCAACCCCACCTACGCCAAGCTCGTCACCGAGGCCATTGGCGACGGCTGGCTGAAGGACGCCTTTGAGCTGGAAAAGCTCAAGGAGTTCCAGAACGACACCGAGTTCCTGAAGGCCGTGGGTGCCTCCAAGCGCGCCAACAAGGAGCGCCTGGCCGCCTACGTTAAGGCCGAGACCGGTCTGGTCATCGACCCCAACACCGTCTTCGATGTTCAGGTAAAGCGCTTCCATGCCTACAAACGCCAGCTCATGAACATCATGAAGGTGATGGACATCTACAACCGTCGCATCGCCGATCCCAACTTCCACGTGACGCCGACGACCTTCATCTTTAGCGGCAAGGCCGCCTCGAGCTACACCTTCGCCAAAGAGACCATCCGCCTCATTAACTCCGTCGCCGAGGTCATCAACAACGATGCCCGCGTCAACGAGGTCATGAAGGTCTGTTTTATCCCCAACTTCCGCGTGAGCAACGCCCAGCTCATCTACCCCGCCGCCGAGATCTCGGAGCAGATCTCCACAGCCGGCAAGGAGGCCTCGGGCACGTCCAACATGAAGCTCATGATGAACGGCGCCATTACGCTGGGCACCCTCGACGGCGCCAACATCGAGATCGCCGACCTCGCCGGCCGCGAGAACGAGGCCATCTTTGGCCTGACCGCTCCCGAGGTCGAACAGCTCTGGGCATCCAACAGCTACTTTGCGTGGGATACCCTCAACAACGATCGCGAGCGTCTGGGCCGCGTGATGGACGAGCTCAAGGACAACACCTTTGCGGGTCTTTCGGGCAACTTCGAGAGTATCTACAACGAGCTCATGAACAACAACGACCCCGACCTGGTCATGGCCGATTTCCGCAGCTACGTGGATGCATGGGAGAAGCTCACCGGCAGCTACGGCGACCAGGAGACCTGGAACCGCAAGGCGCTGCTCAACACCGCCTCCTCCGGCTGGTTCTCGAGCGACCGCACCATTCGCGAGTACCGCGACGAGATCTGGCACGCGTAAAGGCGCGCAAGCTCCCTTATGCCAGCACGGCATTACTCGACGGGCGCGACCGAGCGCCGCGCCCGTCGCTAATGGGTTTAAGAACATCGATGACAGAAGGAGAAATCGATGAGTAAGAAAGAATGCATCGCGATGCTCCTCGCAGGAGGACAGGGCAGCCGATTGGGGGCACTCACCCAAAAGATCGCTAAGCCGGCGGTTAGCTTTGGTGGCAAGTTCCGCATTATCGACTTTTCGCTGTCCAACTGCTCCAACTCGGGCATCGACACGGTGGGTGTTCTGACGCAGTATCGTCCCTACCTGCTGCATGCCTACGTGGGATCCGGCGAGGCGTGGGATCTGGACAGCCGCGACGGCGGCGTGTCGATC
>CABTZA010000080.1 GCA_902489225.1 uncultured Collinsella sp. | reverse complement strand
TTAAGCGGGTCCTCGATGCCGAGCACGCCCACGACCGTGCCATCGACCGCCAGATACAGCGGCGACAGGCCCTGCATCTGGGACTCGATTTGCTCCTTAATGTCGGCCTCGAGCTGCGCGCTCTCGTCCTCAAACACAAAGTGTGCCGAGCCGATAATCGCGCGACGCCCTTCAATGGACGAGGCGATGCCGTGCGCCACAATATACTCGACCGCAGCGTGACGCTCGCGGTGCTCGAGCCCGCGCTCGCGGGCGGCGTTGACCACGGCACGCGCCACCGGATGCGGGAAATGCTCCTCCAGGCAGGCAGAAAGGCGCAGGACCTCATCCTCGCTCCAGCCATCGGTCGTGAGCACGCAAGCTAGACGCGGCTGCGCCTCGGTGAGTGTGCCGGTCTTATCAAACACAATGGTATCGGCCTTGGCAAACGACTCAAAGTACTTGGCGCCCTTGACCATAACACCCATCTTGGCAGCATCGCTCATGGCAGTCATGACGGCGACGGAACCCGTGAGCTTGAGTGCGCACGAGTAGTCGACCATCAGTGCCGCCGAGGTCTTGATGAGGCTGCGGGTGGTAAGCGCAACCAGGCCCGCGAGCAGGAAGTTCCACGGGACGATCTTGTTGGCGAGGTCTTCCATGTGCGACTGGCCCTCGGACTTGAGCGAATCGGCCGTCTGCACGAGCGAGACGATCGAGCGGAGCTTGGTCTGCGCCGTGTTGGCGCGCACGCGCACCAAGATGCTGCCGTCTTCCACGACGGTACCGGCGAACACATCGTCGCCCACGCTGCGCTCGACGGCCAGCGGCTCGCCGGTCAGGGTCGCCTGGTTGACCATAGCGCTCCCCTGCTCGACAACACCGTCGATGCAAATGGACATGCCAGTGCGCACGGCGACCAAATCGCCGGGCTCGAGCTCGGTCGCGGCAACGCTTACCTCGGTGTCGCCGACAACCTTTTGCGCCTTGTCGGGCACATCAAGCAGCGAGTTGATGAGCTCGTTTTCGCTCATGGCGCGAGTGTAGTCCTCGAGCAGCTCGCCCACGTTGAGCAAGAACATTGTCTGGCCCGCGGTGTCGACATCACGCTTGACGAACGAAATGCCGATGGCCGAAGCGTCGAGCACAGGAACGGTCAGGCGCGGCTGTGCCAGCTCATGAAGGGCAGCGCGCAAAAATGCCATGTAACCGGCCACGACAAACACCGCACGCAGAGGCGTCGGCAAGAACCAACGGCGCGCGTAGTGGGCGCCGATAAGTGTGGCAAGATCCATGACGAGCTTGTGCTTGCGCGGCTCGAGTTGCATCACGTAGCCCGACTTGGCATCGGCGATAGCTTGAGCATCGAGCGCGCCCAAGGCATCGAGCACGCTCGCGCGGCGCGGCTCGTCGTACTCCAGCGCCATCTGGCCAATGCGGCCATACACGCGCACCTTGCGCACGCCATCGATGTCGCCGCCAAGCTTTAGAAGCGCATCGAGATCGCTCTCTGGCACAGGACCCGCCAACTGAAGGCGGGTCCTGCCAGGGATCTCGCTGATAATCGAGAATCTCATAGTTTGTGCCTGGGAGCGCTACTCGGCTGCCTCGTCAGCAGCGGCCTCGCTCTGGGTGATGTAAGCAGCCTCGGCAACCATGTCGTCGACATTAGCCTTGGCCTGCTCGACCATGTCCTGGTAGCAGTTCTTGACGCGCATGCCACACGCGATGCCCTGCACGCAGGCATTCTTTACCGGAGCGCTGGTGAGCAGCTTGATGCCGGCCGTACCAAGCAGAAAACCGCCACCAACAAGTAGGGTGTTAAACGTGGACTTCTTCATGATGTCTCTCCCTTTTCCGCAACAACTGCGGCACGGTGCCTTAGCACCCGAGTAAACAAGTTTGCTCGAGCACACTTTGAGACTAGTTTAGTCGAACTATTATGGTCAACCAAAGTTAACCTTTGGAAATCTTGGTCCCCTTTCCTACAGCTGCCAGGCAGCCGCTTCCTTTTGCAGTGCGACCATACGGGCAAATTCTCCACCTGCCGCCTTGAGCTGAGCCGAAGCACCCTGCTCGGCAACCACACCATCCTTGAGCACAACGATTTTGTCGGCATTTTCCACCGTACGCATACGGTGGGCAATAACGATAACCGTCTTACCTGCAAGCAGACGGGAGAGTGCCTGCTGTACCACGGTCTCATTCTCCACATCCAAGCTTGCCGTCGCCTCGTCCAACAGCACGATGGGCGCGTCTTTGAGCAGCGCGCGGGCGATGGAGATGCGCTGGCGCTCGCCACCGGAGAGTTTGGAGCCGTTCTCGCCGATCATGGTGTCGTAGCCCTGCGGCATGCGGTTCACGAACTCGTCGCAGTTGGCGGCACGCGCGGCCGCAAGCACTTCCTCATCGGTGGCATCACGACGCCCGAGGCGGATGTTTCCCATCACCGTGTCGTCAAAGAGCAGCACGTCTTGGAACACAATGGCGTAGTCGCGCAGCAGCACCTCGGGATCAACGCCCGCAACATCCACGCCACCCACGGTGACCGTGCCTTCGGTGGCATCCCAAAAGCGCGCGGCCAGGCGGCTCACCGTAGACTTACCGGAACCCGAAGGACCGACCAGCGCCGTAACTTCGCCTTCCTTGGCGGTAAAGCTCACATCGGTAAGAACTTTCTCGCCGGCACGGCCGTCCTCGCCCGCACCATAGCCAAATGCCACGTGATCGAACACCACATCGTGGCCCGCGGGCTCAAATTTCTCGCTGCCCCGCGCCGCAGGCTCTTCCATGATGGAATGCATGCGCTTGGCAGACGACTCGGCGGCAAACAGCTCGGACATTAACATTAACGCTTGGTCAAAGGGTGCATAGATACGGCTCACCATAAGCAGGAAGGCAAACATCACCAAAAAGTCGACCTGCCCGGAGGCGACCATCGCGGCACCCGTGACCAGCGTGGTGGCAATGCCCAGACGCAGGATGGCAAAGGCGGAGTTAACCAAAAGCCCGTTAGCGAGCTCGCCCTTGGTGGTCTCGCGCTCCTCGGCATCGATCACGGCGTTGAGTCCCTCAAGATAATGGGCCTCCTGGTTGGTGGCGCGGATCTCGCGAACGCAGTCGAGCGTCTCTTGAATAGCCTCGGTAACCTTGACCTTCTCGGCGCGCACGCGATCGAACACCGGAGTCATGGGGCCGCGTGTTAGATACAGCACGGCAAAGGCCACGGGAACGCTCCAAAACGCCGCGATCGCCAGCTGCCAGCAAAAGAACAGCGACGCCACGAACACAATGGCGCTTGCGATGATGGCACCCCAAAGCTCTCCCAGCACGTGGCTGTAGGCGTGCTCCATGGCCTGGACGTCGCCCATGATGGTCTCGGTTAAATCGGCCAGATCACGACGACCAAAAAACGACAGCGGCAGTTTGCGCAAGCGCTCGGCGATCTCCATACGCTGCTTGCCGCACTCCTCGTAAAAGATGCAGTAGGTGTAGTAATACTGCTGCCAGTTAGAGGCAAAGAGCAACACAAAAAAGACCAGGAGGCCGCCCACAATCGGCAGGGCATCCGGCAGGTCGGCGCCGATGGCGAGATGTTCGACAAAACCGGCCATGACCAGGAATAAAAAGCCCATGCCGGCCATGGTAATGAGATTAGTGAGCGTGGTCCAGAAAATGCCACGTTTTACGCCGGCGACGCCTTTATCGGATAGGAAATACTTCTTTTGGAATGAGGCGAACATTTAGGCCTCGCCTCCCTTCGTGACGGCGGCATCCGCGGTCGCTGCAGTGATTTTCCAGCTCGCGGCCTGTTCGTATTCGGTCCACATCTTGGCATACAGGCCCTCTTGGGACAGCAACTCGGCATGGGTACCCGACTCCTGCACGCTGCCCTGGTTGAGCACCACGATTTGGTCTGCGCCCACTACAGTCGAGAGTCGGTGCGCAATCATAATGACCGTGCGACCCGCCGCCAGCTTGCTAAAGGCGCGTTGGATGAGCGCCTCGTTCTCGGGATCGGCAAACGCCGTGGCCTCATCGAGCACCACGATAGGCGCGTCTTTAAGGATCGCGCGGGCGAGTGCCACGCGCTGGACCTCGCCGCCCGAAAGATACGCCCCGCCGGCGCCGAGCATGGTATTGATGCCCTGTGGGAGCTTGGCCACAATGTCGTCGCACTGAGCTGCGGAGAGAGCTGCACGCACTTCGTCGTCAGTGGCCGTAGGCTTGGAGGCGCGCACGTTATCGGCAAGTGTTTGCCGGAACAGCTGGTTGGTCTGGAACACGAAGGCGACCTGGTCCATAAGCTCGTGCGGATCCATATCGCGAACGTCCACACCGCCTACGAGCACTCGACCCGAGGAAACATCCCAAAAACGCGGGATCAGGCTTGCGCAGGTTGACTTACCGCCACCCGAGGGACCCACCAGGGCGAGGGTGCTACCCGCGGAAACGCTAAAGCTCACATGGCTAACGGCAGGTGCTTCGGCACCCTCGTAGGTAAAGCTCACATCCTCAAATCGCACGTCGCTGCCGGCAGGGTGCTTGGGTTGGGCGGTCACGGAGAGCTGCTTGGAATCCATGACGCTTCGAATACGAGCCAGCGAATCGGCACTCATCTGAGAGGCCTCGCCCACAAACATGAGCTTGGTCATGGCCGTCGGCACCACGGCCGAAAATATCGCGTAAAACGTGAAGTTGGCCATAAAATGCGCGAAGTCCGTCTCGCCCGGCGCCAACAGCAACGCCACGGGCAACAGGAATGCCACAAGACCATTGAGCGCGGTAAGGTTGAGTACCTGCGGACCTCGACAGAACGTGCCCGCATAGTTTTGTGCCATGTCGGCGTATTCGGCGATCGCATCGTGGAAGGCCTTAAAGGAGTAGACCGTCTGCTGAAACACCTTGACAACGGGGATGCCACGTACGTATTCGGTGCCGGTCTTGTTCATCTTGACCAGCGCTCCCATGTAGGCCTTCATGAACTCGGCGCCTTTGCCGCTCATCATGGTGGCCATGGCGCCAAACGAAACGACGACCGAGATAAGGCATGCCGCCCCCAAACGCCAATCGAGCGCGAAAAGCAGCACGAGCAAGCCCACGACCATGGCGGCGGCGCCTGCGATATCGGGCAGCATGTGTGCGAGCAAAGTCTCGGTGGAGGCGGCACATCCGTCTACAACACGACGCAGCTCACCGGTGGCGTGCGTGTCAAAGTAGCCAAGCGGCAGCTTAAGCAGGTGCTCGCTCGTAGTTTTGCGAATATTGGATGCGCAGCGAAACGCAGACAGGTGCGTGCACATGAGCCCCACGAAATAAGCTACGATGCTTGCCAGGGCAAAACCCACGGCCCACCAGCCATACATCGCGATATCGGTGGCTTCGCTCCAGTTAGGCGCCACGGCGATCAAATCGCGCGCGACAAGCCAAATGCACACGTACGGGCCAAAGCTCAGCAGCTGCGAGAGCGCCGAGAGCGCCATGCCCAAATACGTTAGGAATTTACGGTCGCCGGCATAAGCAAGCAGCTCGCCGATACCGCCGCCTTCCCTTTTTGATCCCTTTGCCATAAGGTTCCCTTCTAACGGCTTGAGAGTTAACCTCAATCAACTTATCATTGATATGTTAGCCGAGGCACACAATCGAGCCAAGCGTGGACGTTTCCGCAAAGGAAGGGGACGCTTTTGAAAATGCATCGGGCCGCGACCGACATAACCGAGCTCTACGCACCGCAATTTGAGCAGTTTGGCCTGGAGCTTTCCGGCAAGGGCGCTGTCTTTACCGGCGAGGTGGCAAACGATCGGGCGCACGGCCGCGCATGGATCATGCCTCTCTCCCCTGCCTGCATTGTCATGGAGCATTTCATCACCCCGACGCACGATATGTACCTGGCCGAATACACACCCGAGCCATACGCCTGCGTGAGCGAGGTCAGCGCGCCCACACTTACATGCATGCCCGAGGCTGGCATAACGCCCGCGAACCTTAAACCATTGCATGGACCGTGGCCAAACAATGCCGTTTGCAGCTTTATCCAAGATAGCTGTGGCGAGGAATTAAGCCCGCTGTTTGCGGGACGGCTTTATCACTCGCGCTCGGTGCTCTTTTTGCCCGGATATTTTGACGACCTGGAGCACCGCTATCCCACCGAGTTCGCGGGAACCTTTGAGGCGTTTGCCGAGCCATGGCACGAGGAAGCGACGTCTGCGATCTGCCAAACGCTGCGCCGGATTAACGAGGACCGCGCCCGCACCGTAGGCGGACACGTCTATATGCAGGGCATCGTGGAGACCATGGTCGCGGAGCTCGCCTGTTCGCGCGCAGCCCAAAAGCAGGCGCGGCAGGCGGCAGGCACACGCGTCAGCATGGCCATTGCCGAAGAAGCAACGGCAATGATTGAGCGCGCGCTCGACAAAGGCAGACGTGTGGGTATCAACGAGGTGGCCGAGAGGCTCTACACAAGCCGCTCCAAACTATGCGCCACCTTTAAGGCCCAAACCGGCGAGTCCCTGGGCACCTACATACGAAGGCGCCGCATGGAGCGAGCACAGGACCTTTTGGCCGATAGCGCGCTCACAATAGCGCAGGTGGCAGAGCGCCTAGGCTACCCTCAGCAAGCCGCCTTCGCCCAAGCGTTCAAACAATACACCGGCATGACACCCACGGCTTGGCGAAGCAAGCACCGCTAAGGTCCAAGCTCCTTGGCCGTTACGGAGCGATTTAATTAGCCGCCGCCCATCAGCTCGCCCAGGATCTAAACGTCAAGATGTGCACAATCAAGCGCCTTTTTGATAAGAGGGGCAGATCGATCAGCCAAATACAACGGAATGTTGAGCACCCCGTCGTCGAGCTTTAGGTTCTTAAGTGAGTAGCGGACCCTCAGTGGAGTCGTCTCCGCATGCTTGTCGGCATAGTACTTAAGGCTCTTGGAATGAACGACCTCTCCCGATTTGACCTCGACGGGAACAATTTCGTTTCCGACTTGAATCAAAAAATCGACTTCGTGCTTCGGCTTCTCGTTTGTCCAATAACGCGGAGCAGCATCTAACTGTGAAAGTAATGCCTGAAGCACATAATTCTCGGCGAACGAACCTTTGAACTCCGAAAATAGCGCATCCGAGATGGCAAAAGCGGACGCATCCAGTCTTGCCATGCGGCGCAGCAAACCGACATCAAGACAGTAGACTTTAAATGCCTTGAGGTCATCGTATGCAGAGAGCGGCACGCCACCGGCAGCATTAAGGCGAACCGCCATGATGAGCCCAGCATCGGCAAGCCATTCCAGAGCATCCTCGTATTCTCGAGCACGAGCCCCCTCGCGCACCGCACCCCAAACGAACTTTTTATTCTCGCGCGCCAACTGAGTTGGAATCGAGTTCCATATTTGCGAAAGCTTGGCGAACTGCGCACGGCCACCATGCTTGGCAAAATCGCGCTCGTAGGAATCCAAGAGATCGGACAACACCTTATCGACCTGAACGATATCGCCCGTCTCCACCCACCGACCAAGAGCCTCTGGCATGCCGCCACATGCAAAATAACGCCGAAGATGCTCGACGAGACGGACATGGAAGAAATCGGGCACTGTCTCGATCTGATCCAGGCCGCCAAGGTATTCGTCGTAGTTTGCAGCGCCCTCGGCTTTCAGAAACTCGGAAAAGCTCATAGGGTGCATCTCCATGAACTCGACCTTTCCCACCGGAAAAGCGCTGGTCTCACGGGACAAGCGAACGCCCAACAAAGACCCTGCGCATGCGACGTGATACTCGGGGGCCTCGTCACAGAAGTATTTAAGGGCGCCGACTGCAGAAGGACAATCCTGGATCTCATCAATAATAAGCAGCGTCTCGCCGGGATCGATAGGCTGTCCAAGTGCCAGGGAAAGGTTTGAGATGATCCGCCGAGGATCGCGCGTACCTTCGAAAAACTGAGCGTACTCGCTCTGTACCCCAGGTGACGGTTCCTCGAGCGTCAGATACACAAAATTGAGGTACGAGGTTCGGCCGAACTCCTTAAGCGCCCACGTCTTTCCAACCTGGCGCGCCCCCTTAAGGATAAGCGGCTTACGATATTCTGACGCTTTCCAAGCGTTAAGCTTGGCAATGATATCTCGCTGCATGACCGAACCTCCCGCAAAGAATCTTCCGTAAACGTGATATTTCCCACATTTTACCCTAGGTAAAACGTGACATTTATCACATTTACGGAAGTTTTAAGCTCATTTCGCCACACTTTCATCACATTCAAAAGACGGAGGCGCTATTTGCGCCTCCGTCACCATCTTTCTATCAGCCCACCTGACCCGAACGGCCGAGTCGTCTGGCCGGGGAAGCCCCGAGTCGCCGGGGTGTTTGCTCCAAATGAGTTCCGCATGCAAAGAAGGCCACTAAATGTGGCCTTCGTCTTGCATAGGACTGT
>CABTZA010000079.1 GCA_902489225.1 uncultured Collinsella sp. | reverse complement strand
TTCGGCCGTGCGCGGGCGCCCGGTCGGCGGCCCGTTCTGGGCGCGCCTCAATCGTAGCCTGAGACGGTCCCAGGCTGACAATTTCGACTGTAATGGACGTTCTTAAATGACTAGTCGTTAAAGAACGTCCCCAACGACTAACTAGCCGTGGAAACGGGCTATGGGCGCAAGTGGCTGCTCGCGAAAGACGCGCTCGACGGCGGCGCGGTATTCGTCGACCTTTTTGGTCTTACGCACGAGCTTGTGAACGGTAGCGGGGTCGGCGAAAGCGCACTTGGCGTAGAACCACCACTCCTTCATACGAAAGACCGCGTTACCGCCAATCTCTTCTGCATAGGCCGCAAACAGCGTGTCGTGGAAACGCTGCAGTTCGGCTGCCGTGGCAGCAGGGCCGCCCTTGACCATGCGAGCGAGAGCGGGATTCGCAAGCAAGCCACGCCCCAGCATCACATGGCGTGTCCCGGGATAGGCCTCCACCAGCGCATCCATATCCTCAAGATCATAAATATCGCCGTTGTATGCCACCGGAAACGGCGCACGTTCCAGCGTCTCGCCATAAAACTCTTTGCGCGGCGAGCCTGTATAACGGTCCTTCTGTACGCGCGGATGCACGATCAGCTCTGTTAGCGGCATGCGGCAATACAAATCGAGCACGCGCTCGTATTCGTCGTCATTCTCCAGCCCCAGCCTGGTCTTTACCGACACTGGCAACGGCGACCGCTCGCACACATCGCTTAAGAACGCCTCGAGCTCGTCGAGATTGTGCAAGAAACCCGAGCCCTTGCCCTTGGCAACAACCGTACCCGAGGGGCAACCCAGGTTGAGATTGACCTCGCGGTAGCCCATGTCGGCGAGCACCTGTGCCGCCCACACAAACTCGTCCGCGTTCTTGGACATCAGCTGAGGCACAACGTTGAGCCCCTGGTTATTGGCAGGATCGATCTCCTTAAACGCCTTGCCGCCAAAGCGGTTTCCCACCCGCGGCGGCGGCAAAAACGGCGTGTAATAGCAATCGAGCGCACCGAAGCACTCCGCATGCACGCGACGGAACACATGCCCGGTAATCCCCTCCATAGGGGCCAACGATAGAATCATCAACATCTACTCTCAAATCAATGAGGCAAAGGGGCCGTCCCTTTGTCACATGCATTATGCCTTGTGCTTCAGACGATTCACAAGGAAGAGGTAGCTACTGAACGATGACCACCTTCCAGCCGCACCCCATACAACGAGGTCTAATACTTTTCCGAGAAGTGAACGACCGTTTTTGAACCCCCGAAGCATCGACATTTTTAGACGTCAAAACCGCAGGATTTTGCTGGTAAAACCGCAGGAAATTGCATCTCAAAAGTGTCGACGCTTCGGAGGTCCATTTTGACTCGTTCGCTTCTCGGAAAAGTATTAGACCTCGATTTACATGCCACTCAATGTGACAAAGTGGCTGCTCCTTTGTCACATTCGATGAAAAAGGGCACCGATGTTAGTCGATGCCCCAAAGCGGCTGCAGGTTAAGCCCTACAGCGTATGTCTAAGACGAATCGAGCTATTCGTCCCAGGAGAGGTTCTTACCAGTCTTTTTTGCCAGCAGCAAGAACAGGCCGATAATAACGTTGCATGCGATGCAGAAGATGAAGACGCCCTGGAAGGAGCCGACAAGCTCATAGACCTTCATCATAACGGGCATGCCAAAGGCGCCGACGATATAGCCCACGGAGCAGATCAGCGCGAAGATGCGACCGAAATCGCGGGAGCCAAAGACATCCATAACCAAAACGGTCAGGGCAGTGCCAGCGATGACGTACATTACGTCGTTCACGCCTGCTGCGAGGATGCTGAGCGTCGAGTTGCCGCTGCTCATCATGAGCATGACAAAGGAGAGGATGGAGACAGCGAGCCAGCCCAGAATGGCCTTCGTGCTGCCGAACCTATCGCAAGTGGTGCCGACGATCGGATTGAGGAACAGATCGAAGAGCGATGCAGCGGATACCATGAAGCCGCCCACCATGGGGCTAAAACCAACCTCGGAAGCATACGTCGGGAAGAGCTGGTTCATGCAGCAAGTGAGCTGAACGAGACAGAGGAAGCCGATGCAGAAGAAGAAGGCAGGCGACTTGATGGCGCGCGCATAGCTAACGCCACGCGTGCTATCCTCGGTCGTCTCCTCGGTCTCGGTGACCGTCTCGCCCTCGACGTAGCCATAGGGCAGCATGCCCTTGTCCTGAGGCTTGTAGCGGATGATCAGAATGGAAGCTGGGAGAATGAGCACTGCGGAAACACCGGCGAGCACCAGATAACCAGTTCTCCAGCCAGCGGCCTCGATGACAGAGGTGATGACGGGACTCATGATGAGCATGTAAATCGAGTTCACTGCCCAAGCGAGACCGATTGCCAGGCCACCAGATTTTTTGAACCACTGGTCAATAACGTCGGACATAGCGACGCCGGTGGTGAAGGCGAAGCAAACGCCAATCAGGGCGCCAGCGGCGATGAACATCCAGACTTCGGTGTAGAAGGCCATGCCTGCGCCGGCAGCGAGCAAAATAAGCTCGACAACGGGGAGCCAAACCTTGCCAACGACCTTGGGAATGAGTTTTCCGACAAACGGAAGAGCTGCCGCAAGACCAATGAGCGTTGCGGTGAAGTAATACGAGAAGATGGAATAGTCAAACCCGAACTCCTCGCACACGGGTGCGACGAAGGAGCCCGCGATGACGCTATAGGATCCGGTCGTGCCGGCAGACATAAGGCCGAGCGCGATTACGAGAACCCATGCGTAAACCTTGCTGCTCTTTAACTTTGCATTTTCCATTGACGCAGCTCCTAGAGACCCAGAAGGGCACACATAACGGCCTTGATGGTGTGCTGACGGTTCTCTGCCTCACGGAAGATGACCGAAGCGTTGGCCTCAAAGCACTCGTCGGCAATCTCGAAACCCTCGGTGATGATCTCACGATGAAGGTCGTTCTTGCACTGGTCGAGGAGCATCTTGCCAACACGGTGATCCGCGTTGTGGACAGAGGGAAGCTCATGCATGCAGAAGATGTCGGGATTGTTGGTGCGCTTGCACAGCTCGCTGGTGACGCGATAGGGGTACAGAGACTCGGCATCGCCCAACCAGGAGTTGTAGTCGTCGGGATCCAGAACCTCTTCGCCGCACTCGGGGTTGATGTAGCGCCACTCCTCGGTAACGATAACGTCAACGCCATCCAGGGCATCGAGGTCAGAGGTGATGGTAAAGGTCCTATTGGGAGCGTACTTGGCGTAGCAGGCCTCCACCTCTTCGATCATTTCCTTGCACATCTGATGACGGAGGTCGTCGGGGCCGATGGCGAGGAAGTCCATGTCGAGCATAGCGCACAGACGGCCATACCACACTGGGGCGCCGGCGCAGTTGCCAACGAAAGCCATCTTCTTGCCGCGGCTCGTACGCAGACCGCCCCATTGCTCTTCCATCGTAAGAGCGTCAGCGAGCATCTGAGTCGGGTGATCGCCGAGAGTAAGGGCATTGATGACCGGGATGTCAACCAGGTCGGCGACGTCATAGAGGAACTGCTCGTCCTTCTGTGCGCGGTAGACGATGAGATCGTACATGCCGTTAAAGACGCGCATGGCATCCTTGACGGTCTCGCAGTCACCCATGTGGGAGTTGGTCAGATAAGTGAAGCCCATGCCCAAATCATTGCAGGAGGTCTCGAATGCGCAACGAGTACGGGTCGAGCCCCACTCGAAGTTGGCGAGGACGTTTTTGCCGGGGAAGTAGCGCTGGTCGACACCAGACTTCTTCTGAGCCTTAAGGTTCCAGGCAAGATCGATGAGATAGCGGAAATCCTCGGAGGAGAGATCATGGATGTTGATGTAGTCGCGACCGCGGAGGCTGTTGTTCATGCCTATTTCCTTTCGAATTATTATCAAAATTATTGTTGAATGTGTCCCCGAGGAAAACACGGATATCCCTCGGGGAGCGGTACATGTGGCGCCTAAGCCAAAGAGCGCAGGCTCTAAGGCTCACTAACGACTGGCCGCCACGTCCTTAGTCCAGCAGTGCACGCCGCCGCCGGACAGGTTAAGCGCGAGGGAATCAATCATGATGACCTTGCGATCGGGGAAGCAGCTCTCAAGAACTGCCTTGGCCTGCTCATCCTTCTCTTTCACGACCTCGCTCATGCCCTCGTGGTAATAACGCTGGCCAAGAACGACGCCGTTGCAAATCAGGAAGTTGCAGTAGCTCGCTGCGGCGTAGAAGTGGACGGGGCCCTCGGGCCAGGGGGTGCCATCCATAAACTTGCCGCCCATTTCGTCGATGAAGCCCTTATAGAGCTCGTAATCTTCATCGCCAGGGGCGATAACGACTTCAATAGGCTCGGCGGTGGGCATACGAACGATCTCGAAGGTCTTGCCCTCCCAGTCCGTTTCGTTGCTCAGGATCTCGTAGGCTGCCTCAATGCGGCGACGAGACTCTGCTCCAGCCTTGCTCGAGGCTGCCTCTTCATCGGACACCTCGGCAAGAAGAATCTTGTTCGGAGTGATAAAGCGACACATCTCATCAATATGAGCTGCAAAGCTCATGCCAAAGACGGGAGTTCCGTCTTCCTTCTCGTCGAGGATGCCCAGTCGATAGTCGTCGTCCTCGAGCATAGGCTGCGGAAGCCAGATAACCTTGTTGAGGTTGTAGATGCGCTTATACTCGGCCTCTACTTCCTCTTTCGTGAACTCGGGATTACGCTTGCGGCATTCCGTGTCCTCGATGGCGATCAGAGTGCCGTGACCGTCAAACTCGCGGTCGCCGCCTTCCGAAACCATTTCGGAATTGACGATATCGAAGCAACCGAGCGCAACCGCCATGTGAACGGCTGCCTTACGTGCGGACTGGCACTCCGGGGAGTTCTTGTCCCACACGCCGTAATAGGTCCAAGCGGGGTTGACCATATAAGAATGGCCCTTGTCGTCGACCATGATGCTGGGGCCGTTGTCGCGGACATAGAAGTTGGAGTCTTCGAACTGCGTGATCTCGATGCGATCGAGATCAACCCCCTCCTCCTTCAGGCGCGAGCAAGCCTCCTCATAGGAGCCGGGGGTGCCGCAATTGAGGTTGACCGTAACGTCGCCATACTCGAGCAGAGCCTTGATCACGTCAACGCAGGGCTGGCGGTTATCGTAGCCCTCTGCACGGATGTAATCGGGAAGCCATGTCACATAGACGTTGGAGCGCTTCTCGAACTCGCCCGGCATACGATAGTTCTCGTACATGGTTGGTCCTTCCGTCGGGTTTCCCGCGATACTGTCCGGCCGCGACAATAGCGGGGTTTCACCTGCTATAGTACTACTATACCTACCGTTCGGTAGATAATTTTGAATAATTGCCACTCGCCTACTGATACATACCGTTCGCCGTATATAGTGGTCATGTTTGGACACGAATTGATGTTCCGTTGCCATCCTTAATAATGTTGGTAGTGCGGAAGTGATTTGCAATGGAGAAATGCAGCGTGAGCACAAGAAAAAAAATATTGGACGCAATGTACGATCTTGTGGCAGAAGTCGGTTATGACAAAGCGTCTATCGGAAAGATTTGCGACTTTGTCGGTATATCCAAGCCGTCGGTGTACTACTACTTTCCCTCAAAAGAGGAGATTTTCACTACGCTCTTGGACAGCATGTTTCCGACCATTGACTATCAGCGCGACTACTCGCTAATAGTCGATAGGGACGGGTTCAAGGCCGCGCTTATCGAGCTCGGCAATTCAGTTATAGGTGGCTATCGAAGCGATGAAAAGCGCCGGCGCGTGCTGGCCGAGGTTAGCGTTCAAGCAAATCGAATTCCTGCAGTTCAGGAACGTCAAGCGACGGCGACCAAACGAACCATGGATGCGCTTAAAGACATCCTTCTTCATGGTGTAGAGATTGGCGCGTTTTCCGATAGCGCCGACGTAATGCTCTACGTACAAATTCTTTATACCGTTCTGGAGGGAGCAAGCAATACGGTCGCTCAAGGTGAGGATATTGATGAAAAAGCGGTTTGGGCGGGAATAGTCGAGCTTATGTTCAAATAAACCAGCCAAGCTGAAGCGCATGTTGGCACCCATGGTGCCTGCGGGCAACCTTTAAAACGAAAACAGGGGTCGACTCCAGTCTGGCTTGGAGTCGACCCCTGTTGCATGGCAATCTATGCCGATGCAAATCGGCGCTTATTACTTTTCAGCAGCCTTATTGAGAAAGCCGGAAACGATAGCAAACGCAGCAATCATAAGGTTGCAGGCAATGCAGAAGATAAATACTCCCTGGAATGCCCCTGCCATGCCGTAAACCTTCATCATGACCGGCATTCCAAAAGCACCGACGACATAGCCCGCTGAGCAAACGATCGAATAGATCCTTCCAAAATCGCGTGATCCAAAGAGCGAGAGGAGAAGCATCGGCATTGCGGTTCCAACGATGGCGAACATGACATCGTTTACACCAGCTGCAATGATGGAAACGGTCTCATTGCTTCCGCCAATGATAAGAAGCAGGAATGAAAGAATGCTGACACCTGTCCATGCGACCGTTGCTTTAATAGCGCCAAGCTTGTCGCATGTTTTGCCCACGAAGGGATTTAGGAAGATATCGGAGAGTGAAGCTGCCGAGACCATTAAGCTTCCTACGATAGGATTGAAACCGACCTCGCTTGCATAGGTTGGAAACAGCTGGTTCATGCAGCAGGTGAGCTGCGCCACGCAAAGCAAGAGGACACAGAGAATAAAAGACGGCGTTTTCGCGGCATCGCGGAGTGCCATGCCCGAAAGGACATCTTCCTGCTCATCGGCGCTGCAGCTCTCATGGGTTTCGGAGGCGGTCTCTCCGTACGGAAGCATATTGCGATCAGAGGGGTTAAGGCGAATGATAAATGCGCTTGCAGGCAAAATCATAGCTGCAGAAACGGCCGCAAGCACGATGTATCCTGTACGCCAGCCTTGCTGCTCGATGACCAGCGTAATGACAGGACTCAATAACAGCGTGCAGAGAGAATTAACGCCCCAAGCGAGGCCGATGGCGAGACCGGACGATTTGCTGAACCATTGGTCAATGACATCGGACATGCAGACGCCCGTTGTAAACGAAAAGCAGATGCCGATCACTGCGGCGGAAACGGTGAACATCCAGACCTCGGTGTAGAACGCCATTGCGGCGCCGGCGGCAATAAGGACGAGTTCAATGCAAATATGCCATGGTTTGCCGATTACTTTTGGAATGAAGCGACTCAAAAGCGGAAGCCCAAGCGCAAGGCCAAGAAGAATCGCGGTGAAATAGAAAGAAAAAGAAGTGTAGCCAAAGCCCAGATCTTCACATACTGGAGCAACGAATGAGCCGGCAATAATGCTATATGTGCCAGTTGTTCCGGCGGACATTAAGCCGAGCGCAATAACGACGACCCAAGCAAATGCGCCGCTTTCACGGAGACAATCTTTTTTGGCTGGTGTGGTGAGAGTCATGGTTGCTCCATTTCTATCGGCAATACATCCTATATGCCTACCGATAGGTATATAAACCAGAGGACTCTTCGTCAAGCATTAAGCGGGGAGAGGGAGTTCTTAACCTGCCGAACGGTAATTAGACCCCGTTTTCGCAAGGGTCTCAATGTGGCAAAGGGACTGTCCCTTTGTCACATTATTCGGAGCGCAGGGCTTCGACGGGGTCCTTCTTGGATGCGCTACGGGCCGGCAGCAGGCCGGCAACAACCGTCAGAAGCACCGAAATTGCAATGAGCACCAGCGCATCCTGCACGGGCAGGCTCATCAGATTGGGTACTTGTTTGGCAGCAAGCGCCCAGGCATTAACCGGAAAGCTCACGGCCACCACGACGACAATGGCAAAGACGCCGGCGATGAGGCCCTCGATAAAGGTCTCGGCATTGAATACGTTGGCCACGTTGCGCTTCGACGCGCCGATCGCGCGCAGGATGCCAATCTCCTTTTTGCGCTCCAGTACGCTGATGTAGGTGATGATGCCGATCATGATGGAGCTCACCACCAGGCTGATACTCACGAATGCGATGAGCACCAAGCTGATGGTGTTCACGATGTCGGTCACCGAACCCATGATGATGCCCATGTAGTCGGTGTACGAGATCGCCCGTTCATCGTGGCCAGCGGCTTTGACCTGCTTGTTGTACGCATCGATATGATCAAGTACGCGCTCCTTGGCCTCAAAGTCGCGCGGGAAAATCTTGACCGAGATGGGGTCCGCCTCGTCCGCATAACCCAACGTGGTCAGATTGTTGTCGTAGGTGAGCTTCGACGCCTTGGCATAGCTCATCATGAGCGAACTCAGATCCTCGGCGTCCATGGTGAAGTGAATGGCATTGGCAAAGGCGCTCGCATCCATATGCATAGCGCTCGCCAAGTTGGCAAAACTCGACGACATCTGCGTCGCCATCTG
>CABTZA010000078.1 GCA_902489225.1 uncultured Collinsella sp. | reverse complement strand
GCATCGGCGGCGCCCCGGGCACCGAGTCCGATCGCATTAGTGTCTCGCGTTTTTGCTCGCAGTGCAACGCGCCGCTGGAGTACGACTATGTGCAGTACGGCCAGCTCGGAGCCTATCATTGTCCTTCGTGCGGCTGGAGTCGTCCCGCGCTGCTCCGTCGCGTGACGGACGTTGAGCTCACCTGCAACGGCTACGGCTTTGACCTGAACTTTGGACCCGATACCGACGCACCCACAACGCACATCGCCACGCGCTACAACGGCCTGTACATGGTCTACAACGTTGCCGCCGCCTTCTTTGCGGCGCGCGAGCTGGGCGTAGACGCGGCGCATCTGCAGCCCACGCTCGATGCCTATGTCCCCGCCGGCGGACGCATGGGCCGCTGGGAGATCGCCGGCCGTACCGTCGAGGCAAACCTGGCCAAAAATCCCGTGGGCTTCGATCGCCAGATCCAGTCCATTAAAACGGCAGGCGGCAGGCTCTGTGCCTTCTTCCTGAACGACAACGACGCCGACGGTCACGATGTCTCGTGGATCTACGACGTCGACTTCGAGCGCATCGCCGATACCCCAGGGCTTGTCGCCTTTGTCGGAGGTACGCGCGCGCACGATATGCAGGTACGCCTGAAGTACGCCGGCATCGACGCCGCCATCATCTCGAATATCGAGCAGGCGATCGGCGCCGTGGCAGACGAGGAGGCTGGCGATACTTTCTACGCCGTCGCCAACTACACGGCCTTCCCACCACTGGTCAAGGAGCTCGACGAGCTTAAGGGCGCCGATGCGAGCTCGGTCACCTCCCACGCCGTAACACGCGCCAATGGCAGCGCTGTCCCCACCGATATTGCGCCGGTCGAGCTTTCGCGCCCGCTGCGCATCGTCTACCTGTATCCCGATGCCCTCAACCTCTATGGCGACGGCGGCAACGTCATTGCCCTCGAGCGCCGCTGCGCCTGGCGCGGCATTCCCGCGCGCGTGGACGAGGTCCGCATGGGCGAGACGCTCGATCTCACCGACGCCGACATCGTCATGATGGGCGGTGGCTCCGACCGCGACCAGCTGGCCGTGGCACACGAGCTGTTCGCTCAAAAAGACAAGGTCGCGGCCTATGTTGAGGATGGCGGATCGCTGCTTGCTATCTGCGGCAGCTATCAGCTGCTCGGCCGTTCGTACTATATGGGCGAGAATCGCATCGAGGGCCTGGGCGTCATTGCCGCCGAGACTGTGCGCGGCTCCGACCGCCTGATCGGCAACGTCGCCGTCAAGACCGACCTGGCACCCGAGCCCTTTGTGGGATTTGAGAACCACGGCGGCCGCACCCTGCTCGATGCAGAGGCCACGCCGCTCGGAACGTCCGTTGTCACGGGCACCGGCAACAACGGCGACGATGGCTTTGAGGGCCTCATCTACAAGGGCGTCATCGGCACGTACCTACACGGACCGGCACTGCCCAAGAACCCCGAGTTCGCCGACTGGCTCATCGCCCACGCCCTCGAGCGCCGTGGCGACGCACAGGCCGCCGCCCTGCTGCCGCTCAAACCCCTCGACGACACCTACGAGCACGCCGCCCACGACGCCGCGATGAAGCTCCTTCCCTAACGCCCCACCGCCACAAAGGGGACAGGCACCTTTGTGGCGGTTTTGATCTGCCACGGCAGTTTGTCTCAATCTGTAACATTTAGACCGTTAAAAGTCGTCTTACTGTTACAGATTGAGATGTTCGTCCCGACGCCCGCCGTCTGTCTCGATCTGTAACAGATAGAGCCGATTTGCCCGCCCAGATGTTACAGGTTGAGATGTTTGAAGATCGGGATAGAGAGTCGGCTCCTGTGTGGTGGTTTTCCAGTTTACCAACGATATACGCGCCGGCAAAAAAGTCTGCTATACTCTTTCCCGCTGTCCCCATCGTCTAGCGGCCAAGGACGCCACCCTTTCAAGGTGGATATCGCGGGTTCGAATCCCGCTGGGGGCACCATTTGAATTGAAGAGCCCGTTACCCTCGCGGTAGCGGGCTTTTTGCTACCGATATGCCGGGATTCGAACCCGACAGGGTGCGGAGCTGAGGAAACGCGAAGCGTTTTCCAGCGCAGCACGCAAGGAGCGGAGCGACGCAGCGGAAGCGGGCGGCGCCAGCCGCACGCGGACATCCCGCTGGGGGCACCACAGAATCTGAGAAGCCCGTTACCAATTCGGTAGCAAAACGGGCTTCAAAGCGTCCTTCGCAAACAAAAACCGGGGCCCGCATGATGCGGACCCCGGCTCAATACCGTGACGATATGTCAGTTACGCCCTACACGTAGAACAGGATGTCGTCGTAGGTCGGGACCGGCCAGTAGTCGGCTGCCACGATCTCCTCCATGGCGTCCACGGCGGCACGCAGCGTATCCATAGCGGGGACGACCTCGTGTGCATACACGTTGGCCTGCTCCTGGCCATCGAGGCCCTCGGCCTTCTGATGCACGGCGTCGAGCGCCTTGATGGAGTCGTTGATGGTGGTGATGCCGTTGCAGAGCTTGTTGAGCGTGTTCTGCTCACACTGCATGGCGGCCTCGGCGCCGGCGGCACGAATAGTCTCAAGGCCCTTAGCGACCTTGGTGGCATAGGCGGTAATGACCGGGCGATAGGTACGACGCGCCTCGCGAACCATCGTGGTGGCCTCGATGTTCATGAGCTTGTTGTACTTCTCGAGCTTGCAGTCGTAGCGGCACTGAGCCTCGGCCTTGGTCAGGACACCCGTCTCCTCAAAGAGCGCGATGGCCTTTTCGGAAACAAAGGCGGGCAGGGCGTCGGCCGTGGTCTTGTTGTTGGCAAGGCCGCGCTTCTCGGCCTCAATGGGCCACTCGTCGGAGTAACCGTCGCCGGAGAACAGGATGCGCTGGCGATCGGTCAACACCTTCTTGCAGTACTCGAGCGCGGCATCCTGGAACTCATCCTCGGGCGTACCCTCAAGCGCGTCGGCGAAGGACTTGAGCGACTTGGCCACGGCGGCATCGAGCACCAGGTTGGAGTCGGAGACGTTCTGCTCGGAGCCGCAGGCACGGAACTCGAACTTATTGCCGGTGAAGGCAAACGGGGAGGTGCGGTTGCGGTCGGTGTTGTCCTGCATCAGCTTGGGCAGAGTATCGGCGCCCAAGTCGAGCACGCCGCGCGTGGCATGGACGGAAGCCTTGCCATCGATGATCTTCTCGACGACCTCGGTAAGCTGGTCGCCCAGGAAGATGGACATAATCGCCGGAGGAGCCTCGTTGGCGCCCAGACGATGGTCGTTGCCGGCCGAGGCAACGGAGGCGCGCAGGAGCTCCTGATAGTTATCGACGGCCTCGATCACCGCGGTGAGGAAGACGATGAACTGCAGGTTGTCGAGCGGGGTGTCGCCCGGATCGAGCAGATTCTCGGACTCGGTGCCAAGCGACCAGTTGTTGTGCTTGCCCGAACCGTTGATGCCCTCGAAGGGCTTCTCGTGCAGCAGACAGACCAAGTCGTGGCGGGAGGCGATGAGCTTCATCTTCTCCATCATGACCAGATTCTGGTCGATGGCCTCGTTGACTTCGCCATAGACGGGAGCAAGCTCATGCTGGCAGGGAGCAACCTCGTTGTGCTTGGTCTTGGCGGGAATGCCAAGCGCCCACAGTTCATCGTCCAGGTCCTTCATGTAGGCCGAGACGGTGGGGCGGATAGCGCCAAAGTAGTGCTCCTCGAGCTCCTGGCCCTTGCAGGGAGCGGCGCCAAAGAGGGTGCGGCCGGTGATGACCAGGTCCTTGCGCTTGCGGTAGGCGTCCTTCTTGATCAGGAAGTACTCCTGCTCGTCACCCACGGAAGGAACGACCTTCTTGGGGGTCTTGCCAAACAGCGCCAAAACGCGCTTGGACTCACGCGAGAGCGCGGTCATGGAACGCAGCAGCGGGGTCTTCTTGTCCAGGGCCTCGCCCGTGTAGGAGCAGAAAGCCGTGGGGATGCACAGGACATCGTCCTTGATAAAGGCGGGGCTGGTGGGATCCCAAGCGGTGTAGCCACGGGCCTCGAAGGTGGCGCGCAGGCCGCCGTTGGGGAAGCTGGAGGCGTCCGGCTCGCCCTGGATGAGGTTCTTGCCCGTAAACTTGGTAATGGCGGTGCCGTCGTGGTTGGGCTCCAGGAAGCTGTCGTGCTTCTCGGAAGTAATGCCCGAAAGAGGCTGGAACCAATGTGCGTAGTGCGTCGCGCCCTTGGAGATGGCCCAGACCTTCATGGCATGGGCAACGGCGTTGGCCACATCCAGGTCGAGCGGCTCACCGCCCTCGAGGGTTGCAGCAAGGCGCTTCCAAATGTCCTTGGGGAGGTAGTCCTTCATGACTTCCTCAGAGAACACCATGGTCCCGAAGCGGTCAGTAAGTTCGGCCATACGGAACTCCCTTCGTATCGGCACCGCGTGAGAAGCGGTGTTGATTACTAACGAACGAGTCATAGCTTAGACTCGCCGTGTTTCCGCGACATTACCGTTATGTTGCTGTCGCGAAACCAATCAATGAGGTTACCCTATCGAGGCGGCGTTGCCACCCTCAACAGCCAATCAACTGCATAAATTGCAGACCTCTCCCCATAGTTTAAGGGTAGTCAATTTGGGATGGAGCTCTATTAACTGGTATTTTGCATCAGATACCAGTCTTTATAGTCCGTGCCTAGATTAGCCGCTCTGTTATAGAGAAAGCCGATAGCAAGGCATCTTTGATTGGTATCCTCAAATAGCGAGTGAAACTCCACCGTGGCACAGTGGTGCTGTAGAATCCTTACAACACATCACACTATTACGTATCTAGAGGAGCACGATATGCGCGTCGACGAGGTTTTTAAGCAGGCAGCATCCCAGGGCACCGCGCCCATTTCGTTTGAGATGTTCCCGCCCAAGGGCGAACTGACCCTCGACATGGCTCGCGAAGTGGCAGGCAATCTGTGCAAGCTTTCGCCGAGCTTTGTCTCGGTCACCTGCTCGGCCGGCGGCTCGGGCAACGGTGCCGCCACCGCCCCCATCGCGCATATGATTACGAGCGAATTCGACACGCCCTCGGTGGCACACCTTACCTGCGTGGGCCGCTCGCACGCCGATATCGCCGCCAAGATCGACGAGTATCGCACCGCCGGCGTGGAAAACATCCTGGCCCTGCGTGGCGATCTTCCCGCTGGCGCGACCGAGGACGACAAGCCCGCCTCGGACTACGCCTACGCCCGCGACCTCATCCCCGAGCTCGTCGACGCCGGCTTTTGCGTGGGCGCCGCAGCCTACCCCGAGGGCCACATTGCCTGTGAGGATCTCAACCTCTCGGTCGAACACCTCAAGCAAAAGCAGGACGCCGGCGCGAGCTTCTTTGTGACGCAGCTCTTCTTTGATAACGAGTGCTTCTACCGCTTCCGCGAGCTTGCCAACAAAGCCGGCATCACCGTGCCCATTACCGCGGGCATCATGCCGTTTATGGGCAAGTCACAGATCAGCCGCATGGTCTTTATGTGCGGCGCGTCGTTGCCCTCCCCCGTCATCAAGATTCTCGCCAAGTACGAGAATGACCCCGAGAGCCTGCAGGCAGCCGGTGTAGATTATGCCGCCCGCCAACTTTGCGACCTCAAGGAGCACGGCGCCGACGGCCTGCACCTGTACACTATGAACCGTCCTGCGATCGCCGCGACCATTATGGAGCGCCTGGGGTAATGGAAAAATCGCACATCGATACAACCGCTGTCGAAGTGCCGGCCGACCTTGCGTCGCCGGCGCTCTACCGTATCGATGCCGCGCACCATCCCCGTGTCGACCGTGCCGAGATGCTGCGGTATCTGGGTTACGGCGGCCAGCAGATTGAGCCCGAACTGTCACGACGTATTGAGCTTGTCGTTGAACGTCTGGAACTGGACATTGAGCCCCGTGGCGTGCGCCGCGTGTTTGCCGTCGATGCCACGGGCGTGGACGAGCAGGGAGAGCCCAGCATCCGTCTGGTTGGCACCAACGTTGAGCTGCGAGGTCGCGATATCTATCGACATCTCAAAGATGCCCGCTTTGCCGCGCTCATGGCATGCACCCTCGGCATGGACGCCGAGCGCCGTCTGCGCACCACGGGAGCCCAACATCCCCTGGAGGGCGCCGTGCTCGACGCCGCGTGCTCCGCTTACGTGGAAGCCGCCGTTGAGCAAATGGACCAGCAGGTCAAGACGGACGCCGCCGTTCATGGGCTCGCCGGCAACTGGCGCTTTAGTCCCGGCTACGGCGACTGCCCGCTTTCGGCCCAGCGCGCGATCGTCAATGCACTCAACGCCACGCGGCTCATCGGCCTGACCGTCACACCCACCAGCCTACTCATGCCCACCAAGAGCGTGACCGCGGTGATCGGTCTGTTTGACGGCGAGGTCCACGACGCCCAGAGCCGCCCCACCTGCAATATCTGCCGTATGCGCGAGCACTGCCGCTTCCGCGCCGCCCACACCACCTGCTATTCCAGCCATTAGGAGCCCCCGATGTTTACTCCGCTTATCACTCATGATTCTGACGGCACTGCATTGGCAGCACCCGTTGATGCTGCACGTCGCAACGGTGCCACGTACAAGACGCGCACGATCGACGATCTGCGCATTAAGGACGATCGCCTGCGTGCGGCCATCGAGGGCACGGGACACCTGCTGTTCGACGGCGGCATGGGCACCATGTTGCAGGCCGCCGGCATGAAGGCGGGCGCCCTGCCCGAGCTGCTCAACTTTGAGGAACCCCAGGTCATTACCGACATTCAGCGTCAGTACGTCGAGGCCGGCTGCGACGTGATCACCGCCAACACCTTTGGCGCCAACGCCCACAAGCTCGACGGTGCCGCCACCGTGGCAGATGTCTTTGCCGCCGCTGTCGCCTGTGCCCGCGAGGCCGGCGCCCACTACGTCGCCGGCGATATCGGTCCCATCGGCGCGCTGCTTCGCCCCCTGGGTACCCTGAGCTTCGACGAGGCCTATGACCTCTTTGCCGAGGAAGTGCGCGCAGGCGTCGCCGCGGGTGTGGACCTCTTTATTATCGAGACTATGACCGACCTGGCCGAGATCAAGGCGGCCGTCCTCGCCTGCCGCGAGAACTCCGACCTGCCCGTCTTTGCCACCATGACCTTTGAGGAAGACGGTCGCACCTTCCTGGGAACGAGTCCCGAGGTCGCCGCCATCACGCTCGACGCCATCGGTGCCGACGTTTTGGGCATCAACTGCAGCCAAGGACCGGCCGAGCTCCGAGGACTCGCCGCACGTATGCTCACCGTTACCGACAAGCCCGTTATGGTGCAGGCTAATGCAGGACTCCCCCATGTAGACGACGACGGCAACACCGTCTTTGATATCCAAGCCCCCGAATACGCCGAGGCCGTCGCCGGCATGATCGCCGACGGTGTGAGCGTCGTGGGCGGTTGCTGCGGCACCACGCCGGCGCACATGGCGGCCTTGCGCACGCTTATCGACAACCACACGCCCAGCCCGCGCCACCGCAAGCCCAGTATGTCGGTCACGAGCGCCCAAACGGTCGTAGACCTTCCCTGCGACGGCCACAAGATCGCCGTCATCGGCGAGCGCATCAACCCCACCGGCAAAAAGCGCCTGCAGCAGGCCCTGCGCGACGGCGACCTGGACTACGTTGTGAGCCAGGGCATCAGCCAGCAGGAGCAGGGCGCCGACATCCTGGACGTCAACGTGGGCCTGCCCGAGATTGACGAGGTCAAGATCATCCAACAGGCGACCGAACAGCTCCAGGGCTCCACGCTGCTGCCGCTGCAGATCGACTCCACCGACCCCGCCGCCGTCGAGGCCGCCGTACGTCGCTACGCCGGCAAGCCCATCATCAACTCGGTCAATGGCAAACAGCAGATCATGGACGAGATTTTCCCGCTGGTCGCCCACTACGGCACCAACGTCGTCGGCCTCACGCTCGACGAAGGCGGCATCCCGGATACCGCCGAGGCACGTTATGCCATCGCCGAGCGCATCGTGGCCGAGGCTGCCCGTTACGGCATCGGCCCAGACCGCATCCTCATCGACTGCCTGGTCATGACCGCCTCGACCAACCAGCGCCAGGCTGAGCAGATCCTGCGCGCCATGTCTATGTGCAAGGAGCGCCTGGGCGTCAAGTGCGCACTCGGCGTATCGAACATCAGCTTTGGCCTGCCCGCGCGGCCGCTGCTGGGCTCGGTCTTTTTGGCCGCCGCCTTTGGTGCAGGTCTGGACGCCCCCATCATGAACCCGGGTTCTAAGCGCTTTATGGACACCGTCTACAGCTATCGCGTGCTGAGCGTTGAGGACGAGGGCTCAACCGGATACATCGAACGCTACGCCGGCTGGACCGACCCGTATAAGATCGCCGCGAACCCGGCGGCCGCTCAGTCGGCATCGAGCGATGCCGCGCCTGCCGCAAGCACCACCGCAAGCGCCGATGACGACCCCATCCGCCACATGGTCGTCTCGGGCCGCAAGGGCGAGATCGCGGCCGAGACCGAACGCCTGCTGGCCGACCACGACGCCATGGACCTCATCAACAACCACTTTATCCCCGCCCTCGATGAGGTTGGCGTCCTCTTTGACCAGGGCAAGTTCTTGTTGCGGAAGCTTATGGCCTCGGCCGAGGCCGCGCGTGTGGGCTTCGACACCATCAAGCGCCTGATGCCCGCCGGTGAGATTGCCGACAAGGGCAAGATCTGC
>CABTZA010000077.1 GCA_902489225.1 uncultured Collinsella sp. | reverse complement strand
CTCAATCGGCGAGACGGACAGCGCCTGTCCAAAGCTCATCGATCCCAGCGTGGCGCCGTCATACTGGTCACGCTCCTTGACGATGCCCAGGCTCTCGCCCGGAAAATCGACACCCGAGCTGTGACCGATGCCCCACTTGTCCACATAGGCGGCAAAGTCGTCGGCACCGATCTTGCGCCCCACCAGGACAAAGCCCACATTGGACGAACGGCGCATCATCTCGCGCACATCCATGGTCATGGCATAGTCGCGCTTGTCGGCATCGGTGACGGTATCGTCACCCACCTTGATGCTCGCCGGCACCTCAAACGACGTACTCGATCGCACGACGCCCAAGTCGAAGCCGGCGCCCGCCACGAGCGTCTTAAAGACCGAGCCGGGCTCGTAGGCGTCGGTGACCAGGCGCAAGTTCATATCCTCGGTCTTGGCGTTTTCCAGATCGGTCTGGTCGTAGGTCGGGTACGAGCAGGCGGCGAGAATTTCACCAGTCGTGGGGTCGGTGACCAAAGCCGAGCCGTTCTTGGCCTTTGTCTTCTCGACAGCCTCTGCCAGAGCATCCTCGGCCGCACGCTGGATATTGACGTCGAGCGTCGTCACGATATCAACGCCGTCGACCGCAGCCACCTTTTTATAGGCACCGCCCGCGATATAGCTGCCGTCCCTCGCGCGTTCGCGTACGAGAGAACCGTTCGTGCCGGTCAGAAGCTTGTTGTATTGCTTTTCGAGACCCGTCAAGCCGTCGTTGTCTACATTCACTACACCCAGTACCTGCGATGCCAGATTGCCGTATGGATATACGCGCTTCATGCCCTGCTCAAAAAGCACGCCGGGCAGGTTCTTCTTCTCCAGCGCCGCAGCATCGTCTTCGTCCACCTGGCGCTTGATATACACCCAGGTGCCATCGGACTCGACGAGCTCGCGACAGGTCTTTTTATCGATTCCCGTAGCTTTGACCAGCGCCGATACCGTCTTGTCAACATCCTCGATAAGCTGAGGATTCACGGCGATGTTACGGCATTCAACAGACGACGTCAGCACGTTGCCGTTACGGTCGTAGATGGTACCGCGCTTGGCATACAGCGTCTGCGCAAGCAAGCGACGTGCATCGGCGCGGTCGCGCAACTTATCGGCTTCCACGATTTGATAGTCGGCAAGGCGGAGGACGCCCAAACCCAAACCAAACCCGATGAAGCCCATGACGGCTTTGCGACGGGGCAGCGGCGTGCCCGTAAGCCATTCGGTCGACGAGCTCTTGCGCGGTCTGGTGTTATGCATCTGAGGACCACTCGAGCCACGGAGACGCGACGCGGGGTCGTTGCCATAGGACGGCCTCGCGTTGTAAGATGGCCGACCCGTTCCTTGATAACCAGAACGTCCCCGCGATGAGGGACGTTCAGAACCGCGACCCCCGTCGGAACCGCGGCGATAGTCATTTGTCATACTCAGCTACCGTCTTGTTACTGAGCGGTCGCGGTCGAGCTAGCGCCCGCGGCTGCATCCTGCGAAAAATCAAGTGTAACGCTCTCGCTGGGCTCCACCATGCCATAAGCGCCCGCAAGGTCGCGAATGCGCGTGTCGGCACCATAAACCGAATGCATGACCTCCAGGTCGGAGCTCTCGTCGGTCGCCTTCTCGAGCGTGTTGGTAAGCGCGGCGTTGCTGTTGAGCACCTGGGCCGTAACGCCGGCGAGCGCCACACGGGCGACACCGATCGCCATGAAGATGGCCGCAATGATGCAAAACGTTTTAAGAACGCTCATGAAAACCGGGCTTACCGCCTGGTTTGCCTGACGGCCCGCGCCCGTGTAGACATCAAAGCGCGGCGTGCGCTGCTCGCGGGGAGCAACGGGGGCCTGCGGTGCCTCACGATAGGCGGGCATGGCGTTCATATCATAGGCGAGTGCTGCGTTTGAGGTGTTGTAGCCCATGATATGCCGCCTCCCATCCCGAGTACGTTGGTAGTGTGTTTAAGCTTCGTTTGTGGTACGAGCGGGAGGTCCAATATCGCGCGGTCGCGTCTACAGACGCTGCGCCACGCGGATCTTGGCTGATCTCGCCCGAGGGTTGCGCGCAACCTCATCGGGTTGGGCAACCAGGGGTTTGCGGGTGATGACCTTGAGTATCGGCACGTTGCCGCACACGCACACCGGAATCTCCGGCGGACACGTGCACCCCTGGCTCATCTCCTTAAAGTGGTTCTTTACGATACGGTCCTCGAGCGAGTGATACGAGATGACGCAGATGCGTCCGCCCGGGTTGAGCCACCTTGTGGCGGCGTCAAGCCCTCGCTCGAGCACATCGAGTTCGTGATTGACCTCGATGCGAATGGCCTGGAAACTTTTCTTGGCTGGGTGTCCGCCATGCCGACGAGCGGCAGCGGGGATGCCAGCCTTGATGATCTCGACAAACTGACCGGTGGTTTCGATCGGCTCATGCTCGCGGCGGCGCACGATCTCACGCGCGATCTGCGAGGCGAACTTCTCTTCGCCGTAGACGCGTAGAATCCGGGCGAGGTCGTGTTCGTTATAGGTGTTGATGACCTCAGCTGCGTTTAAGGTGTTGTTACCCGGATCCATCCGCATGTCCAATGGGGCGTCCTCGTTGTACGAAAAGCCCCTGCCAGGGATATCGAGTTGCGGCGACGAAACGCCCAAGTCGAACAGGAAGCCATCGACCCCAGGCACCTCGGCCGAGCAAAGCAGCTCGTCCAAGTCGCCGAAGTTGCCCTTCAGCAGCTGGTGCGGTACGCCGGGAACCTCGCGGTCCAGACGGGCGCCAGCGGCCTCGAGGGCCATGTCGTCCTGATCGACGCCGAGCAAAAGGCCGGTCTCCCCCACCTGCGCGGCCATCTTTACCGAATGGCCGGCACCGCCAAGGGTGCAGTCGCAGACGACGGAGCCGCTCTTTAGCTGCAGCGACTCAAGCACTTCGCCGAGCATGACAGGTTCATGCCGATATTCTTGTGTCAAGATCCCACGCTCCATCCGTTACTCGTGCCTTGCCCTTACGAGAAGAAGAGGTCCAGCAGGGCCTCGTCATCATCGTCCTCATCGGCCGTAGCGCGGTCCCAAACCTCAAGGTGGTCGTAGTTGCCCACAACCGTGACCTCGCGGTCGAGGTTCGCCTGCTTGCGGAGAGACTCAGAAAGACCGATACGACCTGCGCTGTCCACATCCATCGACGTGGTGCGCTTGTTGATCGCCCTCATAAGCTTCTGGTCGTTGATGTCACGCGGGTTAAAACCCTCGTGGCCCTCACGACCCGCGAAGAGTCCTTCGACCCACTTATCGAAGGCCTCGGCAGAGAACACGTACAGAGCATCGACATCCAGGGCTTTAAACACGCGAACGTGCTCTCCAAGCTCCTCACGAAGGGGTGCAGGCAGGGATAGACGACCTTTTGCATCGAGATTGCGCTCGTATGCACCCGTCATTCCCATGTGCGCCCTCCCCTCGGTTACTCAGATGGCACGTACGCGGGGAACCACCCCGCCTGTCGACGTCATCAATAATATGGGGAACCGTCCCATTTTTCAACACCTTTCCCCACCCCTTCCCCCACCCCACCCCACCACTCCACCCCCAATATGTTGTAAAACACCCCCGAGCATATGTTCGAAAACACAATATGTTGTGTTTGCAGCAAAGGCGGGATGCCACCTGTAGAACCACGCCCGCGAACCTCAACCTTCAAGTTGACCTTGAGGCGATTTTTACGTCCCTTTACACACCGTTCACATCGTCCCCAAACTCCCCCACCCACGGTACACACGGCCCACCAACGCGTCGGTGTCTGGCGAAAAATGGGACGGGCCCCAGATTGCCCACGTGCGCAAAAGTGCGTCTCGGCAATCTGGGGCCCGTCCCCTTTAATATTTATAAATATGCAGGTCAGCGAGGTACTAGCGATGTGCCAACGGATGCGCCGCCAGATAGACCTCGGTCAGTTGCGTGCGGTCGACATGCGTGTAGACCTGCGTGGTCGAAATATCGGCATGGCCCAAAATCTCCTGCAGCACACGCAGGTCGGCACCGCCCGCGAGCATGTGGGTGGCAAAGGAGTGGCGCAGGGTGTGGGGATGGAGCCCAACCAGCCCCACCTGGCGCCCATACCGCTCGCATATCGTATGCACGGCCTGGCGCGACAGGCGACGTCCGTTCTTATTTAAAAAGACCGCCGAGGTCTCGGTTCCGCGGGCATGGGCCGCCAAGCGAGAACGTCCCTCAGTTACATAGAGCATCAGAGCTCGCGCCGCGCTTCCCACCAGCGGGGACAGGCGTTCCTTTGAGCCCTTACCGCGAACGAGTACAAAGCCATCGTCAATATGGATATCGCCCACATCGAGCCCCACCAACTCGCTCACACGCAAACCGCATCCGTAGAGCACTTCCAAGATGGCATGGTCGCGCAAGCCCATCTCGCCCTCGGGGAAGTCTTGATCGAGCAGAGCCGAGACATCCTCCACCGATAGATACTCCGGCAAACGCTCAGCCTTTTTAGGCAGGCGCAACGCCGCCGTTGGATTTTGGGCTACAGCCCCATCGCGCACCAAAAAGGCATGCAGGCCCTTCACGGCTGCAAGCGCACGCTCCACCGAGGCATCGGAATAGCCCCCATCGCGACGGTCGGCGACAAAGCCCTCCACGACCTGACGAGTCACCTCTTCAAAAGACACAATACCCGCCCGCTCCAGATAGGCGCAGTACGTCGTCAGGTCACGACGATAGGCCGCAATCGTGTTGCGCGCCAAACCCCGCTCGACCGCGAGGTAATCGAGATACTCCCCCGCCGCCACGGCGAGCGACGAGGGAGTAGCTTCGGTATGTTCCTTATTCGCCGGCACCCTTAGTCCGTAGCGAGGTTCATGGGCGTCACCTGCAGACGGTCGACACCCTCGTGCTGGCCGATCGAAGCGCGTACGAACTCGCGGAACAGCGGCTGCGGGTTGGTCGGGCGGCTCTTGAACTCGGGATGAGCCTGGGTTGCCACATACCACGGATGCACGTCGCGCGGCAGCTCGACCATCTCGACCAGGCGCTCGTCAGGCGACAGACCCGAGATAACCAAACCGGCGTCCTCGAGCTGGTCGCGGAAGGCGTTGTTGAACTCAAAGCGGTGACGGTGACGCTCGTAGACGAGTTCCTCGCCATATGCCTCGCGAGCAAGGGTATCGGCGGCGAGCTTGCACGGATAGGCGCCCAGGCGCATGGTGCCGCCCTTCTCGGTCACGTCCTCCTGCGAGCTCATCAGATCGATGACACTATACGGGCCATCCGGATCGAACTCAGAGGAGCTGGCGCCGGCAAGGCCGACGACATTGCGCGCAAATTCGCACACGGCCACCTGCATACCCAGGCAAATGCCCAGATACGGAATCTTGTGCTCACGGGCAAACTCGGCCGCGAGGATCTTGCCCTCCAGGGCGCGCTTGCCAAAGCCGCCGGGGACCAGGATGCCCGAGGCGTCGCCCAGAACCTCGGAGACATTCTGCTCGTCGAGGCTCTCGCCGTCGACCAGCTGGACGTCCACATGGCGATCGTAGAAGACGCCCGCATGGTGCAGGGCCTCGATAACCGACAGGTACGCATCGGGCAGCTGCGTGTACTTGCCCACGACGGCGATCTTCACCTTGTCGGCGTGATGGTTGGCGTGATTCTGTTTGCGCAGGAACTCGTTCCACTCGCTCATGTCGCGCTCACGCGGGTCCAGACCCAGGCGCTCGCAAATGCGCAGGTCAAAGTCCTGCTCGGCAAGCAGCTGCGGAACATCGTAAATGCTCGCGCAGTCCTCGTTGGTAAAGACGCAATCGGTGTCGACGTCGCAGAAGCTTGCGATCTTTCCGCGGATAGCGTCATCGATATGGTGGTCGGAGCGCAGCACGATAATATCGGGCTGGATGCCAAAGCTGCGGAGCTCCTTGACGGAATGCTGTGTGGGCTTGGTCTTGACCTCGTGGGCGGCGGCGATATAGGGAACGAGCGACACGTGGATGTAGCAGACGTTCTCGGGGCCGGCCTCCTTGCGGTACTGACGGATGGCCTCGACAAACGGCTGGGACTCGATGTCGCCAATCGTGCCGCCCAGCTCGGTGATGACTACATCGGAGCCGGTCTGCTCCTCGATGCGGCGGAACTTGTCCTTAATGGCATTGGTGACGTGGGGAATCACCTGCACGGTACCGCCCAAAAAGTCGCCGCGACGCTCGCGGGCGATTAGGCTTTTGTAGATGGCACCGGTCGTAAAGTTGGAATCGCGGGTCAGGTTCTCATCAATAAAGCGCTCGTAATGACCCAGGTCCAGGTCGGACTCGTAACCATCCTCGGTAACGAAGACCTCACCATGCTGGAACGGGCTCATGGTACCGGGGTCGACGTTCAGATACGGGTCGGCCTTCTGCATCGTTACTTTGTAGCCACGCGACTTGAGCAGACGGCCCAGCGAGGCCGCGGTGATACCCTTGCCCAGGGACGAAACCACGCCACCGGTTACGAACACATGCTTGGTCATATTGAGTTACCTGCGCTTCCCGTAGAAGTTGTTTATCCACATCTTACGGGTCTTCATTGTAATACTCGCGCCGCGGACCGTTCGCAATTTTTCTCGCGTGCGATTGCATTTCTCAATCTTGAAACAAAACGCCGCCCGGTTTCCCAGGCGGCGTCGCTATGGCAAGGGTTACATGCTGCTATCGATCAGCAACCTCGTCCTCAAGCATTTCTTGAACGAGCATGCCGGTACGGACGCCCTCAAGATACCACTCGCCACGTTCGGTGAGGCAAATGCCATTTGCAAGCTGACCGCCGTCGTCGCTATAACGCGAGACGACATCAATCATGCCTTCGGAATCCAAGCGATCGATTGCGGCGCGGGCACGATACGGCGAAACCCCCACGCGCTCGGCAAGCGTTTTGCGCGAGAAACCATACGGCCCGCCATTGTCTTCGGTTTGCTGGTCGATTTCCATCAACACCAGCACCTCAACACGCTTCATATCGTTGACACTCGCACGACCCTTGCCCGCCATAGCAGCCTCCTCAAACCGAGCACGAGCATCTAACGCGCCGTGCGCGACCGACACACCTCACGATGGCAGGTAATATCCATCATGCGGCATCCCGCTAAGGATGAAACAGTTACGGTTATTGTATACCGCTCAAATTGTTTCTAGGCAGGTAAACGGCTATTTTTCGCCGAAATGGCGCTTTATTGATCAAAAAGCCGTACCGGGCGCCAACCCGATACGGCCAAAATGCAATGCAATTACCGCGGTGCTTCAAACTTAGCGGTGGAAGAAACCGCGGCGCTCAAACTTGGGCTCGCAGCACACGTTGATACCCAGTTTGCGCAGTACCGTCTCGTCCGTCGGCGAGATAATCACGCTAAAGAAGGCATCGCAACCGCGCAGCTGTTCCAGGCCCGAAAGGACGCGAGCGGCCGTCTCACTCATGGCCGAGGTGATCGACAGCGCCATAAGCGTCTCGTCGGTGTGGAGGCGAGGGTTTTTGCTGCCCAGGAAATGCGTCTTGAGCTTGCTGATGGGCTCGATCGCCTCATCGCTAATGACCTCGAGCTCAAGGTCGACGCCCGAGACATGCTTGAGGGCGTTCATAATGAGCGAACTTGCGGCGCCCAGGCGCGTGGAGGTCTTACCGGTCACCACGGAGCCATCGGGCATGACCATGGCACCCACGGGACCACCCGTCAGCTGCTCCCTGGTGAGGGCCGCCGAGCGCGCCGGTGAGTAGTTCTTATCGATGCCGGCTTTCTTCATAATAATCTTGAGACGGTCGACTTGCTCATCGCCCACGCCGGTACGGCGCACATTTTCGACCGCGGTAAAGTAGCGGCGGACGATCTCCATCTTGGAAGCGTCGCGGCAGGCATCGTCATCGGTGATGGCAAAGCCGACCATATTGACGCCCATGTCCGTAGGACTCTGATAGGGGCTCTTGCCCAGGATCTTTTCCATCAGAGCACGGACCACCGGGAAGGCCTCGACGTCGCGGTTGTAGTTGACCGTGGTCTTGTTGTAGGCCTCCAAGTGGAAGGAGTCGATGATATTGGCATCGTCGAGATCGGCCGTTGCTGCCTCATAGGCGATGTTGACCGGATGCGTGAGGGGCAGATTCCAGACCGGGAAAGTCTCGAACTTGGCGTAGCCGGCGGCGGTGCCGTGCTTGTGCTCGTGATAGAGCTGCGAGAGGCAAGTGGCGAGCTTGCCTGAGCCGGGGCCGGGAGCGGTGACCACGACGAGCGGACGCGTGGTCTCGACAAACTCGTTCTTGCCGTAGCCATCGTCGGACACGATCAGATCGACATCGTGCGGATACCCCTCGATGGGATAGTGCAGCTTGGCGGGAATACCGAGCGCGTTCAGGCGGTTGCGGAACACATCAGCAGCAGGCTGGCCAGCGTACTGGGTGATGACCACAGCCGCGACGGCAAAGCCGTTGCCGCGGAACAGGTCAACCAGGCGCAGCACATCCTCGTCATAGGTAATGCCCAGGTCACCACGAGCCTTGTTTTTCTCGATGTGGTTCGCGTTGATCGCGATGATAACCTCGACATCGTCGGCGATGCTCTTGAGCATGCGGAACTTGCTGTCCGGTTCAAAACCCGGTAGCACGCGGCTCGCATGATAGTCATCGAATAGCTTACCGCCAAACTCCAAATAGAGCTTGCCGCCAAACTGCGAGATGCGCTCCTTAAT
>CABTZA010000076.1 GCA_902489225.1 uncultured Collinsella sp. | reverse complement strand
CGGCAAAACTCACCGTATCGCCGAGCTTTTTGCCCGAAGCCTTCAGGAACTTCGAAGTCACCGCGACCTCATCGGCGCTCTCGGGCAAATCGCCGTTCACGAGCACCGGCTGATCGATGTTCTCCTTGGAGAGACTCTGCACGACCACGCGCTCGCGCGTTGTGCCCACGGCGGTGTAGGCGGTCTCGGTGTAGATGCCTTCGGCCGTTTCGACGTCATCGACCTCTTGGATGGCGTCGAGATCATCGTCAGTCAGGCCATAGGTCGACTGCACGTTAATGTCATAGACATTTTGCTGGTCGAAGTAGGCGTCAACCGAATCGCACAGGTCCTCGCAACCCGCCTTAAGGCCGCACATCACGCTCACGCCGAGCGCGGTGATCACGACGATTGACAAGAAGCGCTTAAGACTGCCTCGGATTGTGCGGTAGATGCCACGGCGAAAAACCGTCGGCACCATATCGTTTGAGCTTTGGGCAGTGCGGTAGGTCGTAAAATCCTGCTCGCGCTCCGTGTTCTGTGCGTCGCGGCGTAGGCTGTTTTGGCGGTCCTGGTCCATGGGCGCTACCACTCGATCGTCTCGATAGGCACGGGATTTTGCTGGACCGTCTCGCTCTCCACGCGACCACTCTTAAAGCGAATCAGGCGATCGGCCATGGGCGCGAGCGCGGAATTGTGCGTGATGATGATGACCGTAATGCCCTGCTTGCGGCAGGTATCCTGCAGCAGCTGCAAGATCTGCTTACCGGTTTTATAGTCGAGCGCGCCCGTGGGCTCGTCGCACAGAAGCAGCTTGGGGTTCTTTGCCAGTGCGCGGGCGATGGACACGCGCTGCTGCTCGCCGCCCGAAAGTTGCGCGGGAAAGTTGCCCAGGCGCTCGCCCAGGCCAACCTGACGAAGCGTTTGCTCGGCATCGAGCGAATCGGGGCAGATTTGCGCCGCAAGCTCAACATTTTCGAGCGCCGTCAGGTTGGGGACCAGATTGTAGAACTGGAAGACAAAGCCAACGTCGGCGCGGCGGTATTCCACGAGCTGCGCCTCGTTAGCGGAGCTCACATCGCGCCCGTCCACCGTCACGGTGCCGGAAGTCGCCGTATCCATGCCGCCCAGAATGTTGAGCGCCGTGGTCTTGCCGGCACCCGAAGCACCCAAAATGATGGCGAGCTCGCCGCGCTCGACCGTAAAACTCGCGCCGTCGAGTGCGTGAATGCGGGCGTCGCCCTCGCCGTATGCCTTGATGACGTCTTTGAATTCGATATAAGCCATCGATCGGTTCCCATCTGGTCGGATAACTCTTTAGTATTACCCATTTCGCACCGACTAAAAAGGGACGGGTTTATTTTGGCAGGTTCTATATGGGGAAACGGCAGCTATAGATGAGGCGCCGGGGAGGCAGAGAAATCATCGATGGGGTCAGGCCGACCGCCAAACACAACGCACGCATCTCAATCTGTCAGCCAAATCATTCGAACAGCTGTTCGTTTCTATGATATGATTCCGCTATCTAAGCAGGCCAATACGCAGAAAGGCGGCCAACATGGCGTTCGACTTTAAGAAGGAATGCAAAGAGCTCTACAGACCTGCAAGCAAGCCGAGTATCATAACTGTCCCGCCTATGAGCTACGTTGCCGTTCGCGGAAAGGGCGACCCAAATACCGAAGGTGGCGAGTATCAAAATGCCCTGCCGCTGCTTTACGGCATCGCCTATACCGTCAAGATGTCAAAGAAAGGCTCAAGGAGTATCGAGGGCTATTTCGACTTTGTGGTACCTCCGCTCGAGGGTTTCTGGTGGCAAGACTCCCCGAGCGGCGACATCGATTATGTACGCAAGGACGATTTCAACTTTATCTCGTGCATCCGCCTGCCCGATTTCGTCAGCCGAGATGATTTTGACTGGGCAGTCGCGGAAGCCACGACCAAAAAGAAACTGGACTTTTCCGCCGTAGAGCTGGCTAAAGTTGACGAGGGCCTCTGCGTTCAATGTATGCATACCGGACCTTATGACAGCGAGCCGGCAACCGTAGACGCCATGCATGAATACACGACCGAGCAGGGCTATGTCCCCGACTTCTCAGACACCCGTTTCCATCACGAAATCTATCTCTCCGATCCACGCAAATGTGCACCGGAGAAACTTAAGACTGTGGTTCGTCATCCCATCAAGCGCGCTGAATAGCGTGGAGCGTCATTTCACGCGCTAGGTTTTAAGCCAGCCAACCAGCCGCCTCCTAGGCTGTCAAGCAATTATCTTGACGCGGCCCGTCGCATCTTATAAGTTTGTTTTGCTAAAGCTGGAAAGCCTCTCAACGATGCGCAACTCCAGCTCTTTTTATATCAAGAGGCTTAAATGAAATACCAGAAGTCGTGGATATCCATCAACGAACAGATAGCACTATTGACAGAAAACAAGGGTCTTAAGTGCTCTAATCAAAGCGAACTCGAGCGAGCTTTGGTCGAAGTCGGCTACTACAGGCAAAGTACTCGAGCGTTACTCCTCGTACGCGCCCTCAAGCCGCAGCAGCCACTCCTTACGGTCGAGACCGCCGGCATATCCATTGAGCGACCCGTCGGCCGCCACCACGCGATGGCACGGCACGATAATCGAAATGGGATTACGCGCGACCGCAGCCCCCACCGCACGAGGAGACACAACGGGGTCCTCGTTTCCCGGTACACGATGTCGAGCCGCAACACGCTGGGCAATCTCGCCATACGTGGCGACCTCGCCACGCGGAATAGAAAGCAGCTCGTACCAAACTTCACGCTGAAACGCCGTACCGATCATATGTAACGGCGGCGTATACCGAGGCTCCTGCCCTGCAAAATAAGCATTCAGCCAAGCCCACGAACGCTCAAGCACCGAAGAAGCCGCACCATGGGCCGGATTCGCCGAAGACATGCCACCAATACCGGAAACCGCATCGGTACCTTCAACATGCTCTGCATCTTCTTTGAGAAGCGTAGAGCCAAAGTGCTCCTGTCCCTCAAACCAAAGCCCTGTCAAACCACGGCCATCAGCGGCAAGCAAAATCTCGCCCAAAGGCGAAGCAAACGTCGTCGTGACCACCAGCGGCTCCTTTCAAAACTCCGCACCATAATACCGCGAATTGTGCAGACAACCCCAATCGACCCCAAAGTCACCCAAGGCAGCAGGCGCGCAGCGCCGAGGCCGCCGCCGGGACCAGGGCCCGCAACAGCCACGCGCCCCCACATCAGCCCAGCGGCCCCAACCAACAACGGCCCCATCGCAGACCGCTCGCAGCAGCGTCACCGCAGGCGGGGGCTGGGCTTAGTTTTCAAAACACTCCGCAGACCAGTGTGGCGCCTTGTCCGCAGCTCCGAAGGAGCAGAACAAGGCGCCACACATGGTCGAGGACGTTTTGAAAACTAAGCCCAGCCCCCGCCGGACAGGTCAACCGCTACTCGCAGAGCAGCTTAGCGATCTGGACGGCGTTGGTTGCCGCGCCCTTACGGATTTGGTCGCCGCAGCACCAGAAGGTGATGCCACGCGCGGCCTCGGGGTTCGAGATGTCGCGGCGCACGCGACCGACCCAAATCAGGTCCTGGTCGGACGTGTCCATCGGCATGGGGAAGCGGTCGTGTGCATCCTCGGCAGCCATATCGTCAACCAGCTTGACGCCCGGAGCGGCAGCCAGCGCAACACGGGCCTCGTCAACCGTAATGTCACGCTCGAACTCGAGCGTGATGCTCTCGGAGTGCGAACGCAGCACGGGCACGCGCACGCAGGTGCAGTTCACGCGCAGCTCGGGCAGATGCATAATCTTGCGGCCCTCGTTTTGTAGCTTCATCTCCTCGGAGGTAAAGCCCTCCTCCTTGACGCCGCCAATCTGCGGAATCAGGTTACTCGCCAGCTGGGCGGCAAACGCGCACGGCTCGGGAATCTCCTCGCCGCGGCCCAGGGCGGCCAGCTGAGCCTCGAGCTCGGCCATACCGGGGGCACCGGCGCCCGAAGCTGCCTGATACGTGGACACGATCATGCGCTTCACGCCGGCGAGCTGATGCAACGGCCACGTGGGAACCAGGCCGATGATGGTCGCGCAGTTGGGATTGGCGATAAGGCCGTGATGCCACTTGATATCGTCGGCATTGATCTCGGGCACGACCAGCGGTACCTCGGGATCCATACGGAAGGCATGGCTGTTGTCGACCACGACGGCACCGCGCTTGACGGCCTCGGGCAGCAGCTCCTTGGCGATATCGTCGCCGGCAGCGCCGAGCACGATGTCGCAGCCCTCAAAGGCCTCGGGGCAAGCTTCCTCAATCACGATCTGCTCGCCGCGGAACTCAACGGTCTTGCCCGCGGAGCGTGCACTTGCCAGCAGCTTGAGCTTACCGACTGGGAACTCCTGCTCGTTAAGGCACTCGAGCATCTGGGTGCCCACGGCTCCCGTCGCGCCCAAAATAGCAACCGTGTACTGTTTCATGCTTCCCCCTTTAAAGGTTGTGGCTTTTGCCCGCACGCCGAGCAGGCCGATTATTGTTGCCAGTGTATACAAGAACGGGGCGGGCACGAAACCCGCCCCGTCGAAACGAAACCGAAACGAAACGCCCCGCCGTAGATTTATGAGGCATGTCCCAAAAAATCACCGGGATGACAGCTACTTGTGGAGTGCGGCCAGAGCGGGATCGACCGGCGCGGGAGCCTCCAGGTCGGAGACCTTCACAATGCCGTTCTCATCGGAGAAGGCACGGTAAATGGTCCGAATCGCAAGGTCGAAGTCCTTCTCCTCGACACCGATAATGATGTTGATCTCGTCGCAGCTCTGCGAAATCATGCGCACGCTCACGCCGGCCTGGCCGAGCATGCCAAACAGGTGGCCCGAGATACCTGCGCGGCCGCGCAGGTTACGGCCGACGGTCGCGATGAGCGCCAAGCCCTCGACAACCTCGATCTCGAGCGGCTCGACCTCCTGCTGGATGTCGCCCACAAGTGAGTACAGCGAGTCGTGCACATCCTGCTCCTGCACCACGGCGCCAAAGCGGTCGACACCGGTGGGCATGTGCTCGACGGAAACGTCATAGCGCTCGAAGACCGAAAGCGCACGGCGCATAAAGCCAACACGGGGCTTGGTGCGGTCGCGGGCAACGTTGATGGCGACAAAGCCGCGCTTGCCGGTCACGCCGGTAATGATGGGCTCCGCCTCGCCCTCATCAGCCGTCTCGCTAATGATGGTGCCGGGGTCCTGTGGCGCATTGGTGTTCTTGATGACCAGCGGAATGCCTGCCTCGCGCACGGGGAACACAGCCTCCTCGTGCAGGACGCTTGCGCCCATGTACGAAAGCTCGCGCAGCTCCTCGTAGGTAACGCGCGCAATGGGCTGAGCCTCGGGAACAATACGCGGATCGGCAGAATAGAAGCCCGAGACGTCGGTCCAGTTCTCGTACAGGTCGGCGCCCAGGCACTTAGCCAAGATCGAGCCCGAGATATCGCCACCGCCTCGATCGAGCAGCTTGATCTGGCCCTCGCGCGTCGCGCCGTAGAAGCCAGGCATAACGAAGCCGCCCTGCTGGCCATACTCCTGCACCAGCTCGGAGGTGCGATTCATGCTGAGCGTACCGTCGTGATGGAACGCCACAACCGTCGCGGCGTCCAGGAACGGTAGGCCCAGGTACTCAGCCATCAGGCGAGCGGTAAAGTACTCGCCACGGCTCACAAGCTCCTCGGTGGAGTAGCCGCCCGAGCGGGCGCGCTCGGCAAAGGCCGCGAACTCCTCACGGATGGGATAGGTGAGCTCCAACTCATCAGCGATATCAAAATAGCGCTGGCCGATGTCCTCGAGCAGCTCCTCACACGACACGTGGTACTTAACGTGCGCATTGACCAGATAGAGCAGGTCGGTCACCTTGGTGTCGCCCTTAAAGCGGCGGCCGCAGGCGGAAACCACCACAAAACGGCGGGCAGGGTCGGCGTCGACGATGGCCTTGATCTTTTTGAAGTGTTCGGCGTCGGCGACCGACGAGCCGCCAAACTTGGCAATCTTAATCATGGGCTGGAGGTTACCTTTCTAAAAAGCCTCTGCGAACCTATTTTGCGCGCTCTGATACCATGGTTTCACCGATTGGGACCAAGGCATCCGAGGAGCAGTGTTATATGGGAACTTATCATAGTACACGAGGACGCACTTTATCGTGCTCAAGTAAGGTGGCAATCCGTACCGGCATCGCTCCCGACGGGGGTTTGTTTGTCTCGGACGAGCTCGGCACCCAGCAGGTCGATATCAGCTCGCTTGCAGATAAATCGTACTTTGAAATCGCTCAAGATGTGTTGGGAATGTTACTGAATGATTACACGGCCGAAGAAATTTCGGCGTGTGTCGACGAGGCATACCGCGGCACGTTCGCGAGTGAAGAGGTTACGCCGCTCGTCAAACTCGACGCTGTGCCGGGCGCTGACGTCCCTCAGACCTATGTGATGGAGCTCTTTGGCGGCCCCACAAGCGCCTTCAAGGACGTCGCCCTTCAGATGCTCCCCCGCCTGATGGCCCGCACTTCCGCCAAGGACGGCGGCGCTGAGCGCATCATGATCGTCACCGCCACGTCGGGCGACACGGGCAAGGCCGCACTCGCCGGTTTTGCCGACGCTCCGGGCACGGGCATCACCGTCTTTTATCCCGAGGGCAAGGTCAGCCGCGTCCAGAACCTGCAGATGTCCACGCAGGAGGGCGACAACGTCGCCGTCTGCGGCATCCGCGGCAACTTTGACGACGCCCAGAGCGCCGTCAAGCGCATCTTTGCCGATAAGGAGCTTGCCGAGCGTCTGGAGGCCGCCGGCACGGCGCTTTCGAGCGCCAACTCCATCAACGTCGGCCGCCTGGTACCGCAGGTCGTCTACTACTTTGCCGCCTATGCGCAGCTGCTGCGCGCCGGCGCCATCGAGGCCGGCGACGCCGTGGAGTTCTGCGTACCGACCGGCAACTTTGGCGATATCCTGGCCGGCTACTACGCCAAGCGCATGGGTCTGCCCGTCGCCAAGCTCGTCGTGGCGAGCGACAAGAACAACGTGCTTGCCGACTTCCTGACCACCGGCGTTTACGACCGTAACCGCCCGTTCTTCACGACCATCTCGCCGTCGATGGACATCCTCATCAGCTCTAACCTGGAGCGCATGCTGTACTTCCTGTCCGATGGCGACTGCGAGCTTGTTGCCGGCCTTATGGAGCAGCTGGCACAGACTGGTCGCTACGAGGTTCCCGCCGACCTGTTGGCAAAGATTCAGAGCGTCTTTGGATGTGGTTGGGCCAGCGAGGACGAGGTCCGCGCTGCCATCAAGAGCTGCTGGGATGCAAACGGCTACGTGATCGACCCGCACACCGCTTGCGGCTATCACGTCTTCGAAAAGGTCGCTCCCGCCGAGGGCGCCAAGGCCCGCGTGCTGCTTTCGACCGCAAGCCCCTACAAGTTCCCGCGCGCCTGCTGCGACGCCCTGGGCCTCGACGTTCCCGAGGACGACTTTGAGGCCATGCGCGTGCTCGAGCAGGCAACCAACACGGTCGCCCCAGCCCAGCTCGCCGAACTCGAATCCAAGCCCGTCCGCTTCGAAGACGTCTGCGACGTCGATGAGATGGCCAGCTACGTAGAGCAGGCTGCAAAAAAGATAGCAACCAACTAAACCCCTTATAAGGCGCCGGCGAAAGCCGGCGCACCTTCTTTTATCAGATACCTACCGGGATGATGACGAACGTGCATAGCGTGCCTGGCTGTTTAGTTCGTCGCGAGTTCCGCACGCAAAGGAAAGCACTTAATGTGCTTTCCGTCTTGCGCAGGACTGCCCGAGCAGCGAACTAAACAGCCAGGCACGCCAGGAGGACTCACATGATCAAGATCACCGTCCCAGCAACAAGCGCCAACTTGGGCATTGGCTACGATACCCTCGGCATGGCCGTCAGCCTCTACTCGCACTTCACCTTCGAGCGCGCCGACAAACTCACCATCACGGGCTGCCCCGAGGAATTCCAAAACGAGAACAACCTGGTCTACGTGAGCTTTGTCGATGCACTGGCTGCATGGGGCGAGCCGGCTTTTCCCGTTGCCATCGACATCCAGACCGACGTGCCCGTCGCCCGCGGCCTGGGCTCCAGCTCCACCTGCGTCGTCGCCGGCATTATGGCCGCCGCCGCACTGACAGGCCACACCGTCGACCGCGCCGAGCTGGTTCGCATTGCCACCGAAGTCGAGGGCCATCCCGATAACGTCGCCCCCGCTATCCTGGGCGGCGCCGTCTGTTCCTTTACGCCGACCGATTCGCTCCCCCAGTGCCTGCGCTACGAGGTGAGCGATCGCCTGCGTTTTATTACCGTGATTCCGCCCTACGAGGTGCATACGAGCGAGGCGCGCAAGGTTGTGCCGCAGGAGATTCCACTCTCCACCGCCGTGTGGCAGATGGGCCGCATCGCCGGCATGACGCGCGGCTTGGAGACTGGTGACCTCGACCTGATTGCCGCCGCCAATGACGACCGCATCCAGGAACCCTATCGTCGCCGTCTGATTCCCGACTACAACGCCGTGCGCGACACCTGCCTTAACGGCGGCGCCAAGACCATCTGGATCAGCGGCTCGGGCTCGACTCTCATGGCCGTGACTGACGACACCATCGTGGCAAAGTTCCTGCAGGTCAAGCTGCGCGAGCAGTTCCCTAAGTGTGATACGCATATTCTGACGTGCGACACGGAAGGCGCCCAGATCGAATACCTGTAGTCGCCGTCCCGTATACTCGCCGGGG
>CABTZA010000075.1 GCA_902489225.1 uncultured Collinsella sp. | reverse complement strand
GCCGTGGCAATGGCGTAAGGCAGGAAGGAAAGGAATGGCAGGTCGTTTGCGGAGGCCGGGATATCCGTGATGCCGGAGCTGCTCAGGGCGCGGCAATACGCGAGGTCTGCGTCATTGGTCTCTCGGTCTCCCACGATGGACCCGGATTGGAAGCCTTCGCCCATGAGCGCGTAGTAGCTCTCGGCAGAGTCGAGAAAGGCGGCGTCGGTTTGAGCGGCGAGGGCGGCGTTCGCGTATCTTGCAAGCTCCGCGTCGACTTGCTGCTCTGGCGATAGGTCTGTGCCGCTGGCCTGGGGCGCGCGCGTATTGAATGCGTCGACAAAGCTCTGCATGCCCTGCTTCATAAAGAAGGGCCCGTAGATGGGTGAATTGAACGCAACGGGGACGGAAAAGGCTGCAGCGAGAACGAGCGTACAAATCCATACGGCCTTGTCTCTTAGGATTAGTTTGAGAAGAAGTCGACAGTACATTCAGAAGCACCTACGTTCCTCAAAGAACTGTTAGATTAAAAGTAACAGACCGGATGAAGATACGTGCGACGGGGGCGAGGCGAATGGCTGAACGGTATCGATATGCGGGTTTAACGGCATATCGACCACATAGATTATTAACTTGCTTGACTTGTAAACCTAATCGTCCTGTCATCATATTCAACTTCGAAAAAAGGGGAATGAGGGCATCCCGATGCATCGAGTATTACTGGAACCCCGGCGATACGCTGAATGATTTGTGACGAATAGTCATGTCCATCAAGAATACGTCGATTGCTATCCGACAAACGGGTCTAGAATTGCATTCACCGGCATTTCGGGGCAGATTGATACACATGTACGAAAGGGAACCTATGTGGTGCGTTGGGTTGGAGCTGCTGCAGGCCCGATATGGATTGCGGTCTTGCGCCCCGATGTCCAAATAGGTTTCTCTCTCTAGACGGGAAGTTGCTCATGGACGCCATATATGACGGAGATGACTGGGTCGATCATTATACTTGGCGCCTGGTCGGCTCGGATGACAATGGGAATGTGGTGTTTGATGGACTATGTCCAAAGCATCTCCATCCTTTTGTCTCGTCGTTAATTGAGAGTTCCGCTCGTGTTGCCCCCTACAGCTCGGCATCGCTTCATGATACGGACGTTTTGAAGACCATAAGGGAATCAATTGACGAGGGCACGATGAGCGGCCCGCTGTTTTCTCGGCTTGTGGGGCTAGATGAGATTGGCTCGAAACGACTGCTTGCGGGCGAAAAGGTGGAACTCACTTATCGGTCGATGATTTCAATCCTGCGGCTAGCCGATGTTCTTCGCAAATAAATGAGGCTTCCATGGCCATGTGGCAGCTTGTCTCACCGATGGGTGGGAGCCGAGTACTTTTCGGACGATTTGCTTGGCCTCGGCGTAGTCTTGGACGGGATCTGCCGGATCATCGAAATCCTCGACGAGATATTTCAAAGCGGCACCTTCTTAAACGGCGAACGTGACAGCGGTCCTCCCTGAATTCTATAAAATCACGGCCTGACTTGGGCGGCGAATTGGCGGAGCTCGTCATCGTCCATATCGTCGAAGTGCGGCAACTACGCCAGCGCGGCCCTCTGCTCCATCAGGTACCTACCGCTCGGAGACCTGCGAATCGTCTGCAAGATGTCCTCGGGGGCGAGGGCTGGGAAATCCATGCCCTCGGGAGCGGCCAAAGAGATGGATTCACCTGCCCCTCCCATGTGTTGGGACCTCATTCAGGGCATCGGCTGCATCCGGCCTTTCGCATTCGCCGCCCGGCCCTCCGGTCCCGCCCGGCCGACGGGTTTCCCGTCTATGGCAAGACGATTGTACTTATATATAAGTGCATTCCCGGATTGGGAATATGTTTCGGCATACGCCGCCACAGGCCTACATCCGCAGCGCACTACACCGCTACACGGCTACACGCCTACGGGGCTACACGCCGCCGCCCAACCGAACGGCGGGAGGGCCGCCCATGGGCGCCCTCGGGCCATGCTCCCATTTTTGAGAGAGGTGCCGTCGGGGCCTCCCGAAAGCCGTCTGCATCTGCAGGCCTTTATTCGAAATCGGGCGGCGCGGCTGAAAATCCCCGGCCTGAACCGCGAGGCCTCACCTGCATTCCCGCTGACTCTTTGCGTAAACATAAAAAGAAGGGCACGGGCGTCCGCGTTCGCGGAAACCCGTGCCAAGATTTGCGCCACCGAGATGACCGGGTAGAATATATCTAACGCGATTCCACATTCCCGTACTTGCACTACGGATTTGGGAAAGCGCATGTCTCAGCCTCTACTCGACCACGGTCGCCTCGGTCGGGATGGCCCCCAGCACTGCCGCGTACTCGGTGGGGTAGAGGCGGCTTATCGTCTGAACGTCGCGGATGAGGACGTTGCGGTCGTCAGGCTCGGAGATGCCGTAGCCGAACGCCTCGAGCGTCTCGATCGCCTCGCGGATCTTCTGCAGGAACATGGGGCCGGGGTCCACCCTCAGGCCGAGGTAGCCTCGCCACAGGCTCGGCGACACGCGCAGCATGTTCTGGATCTTGGACATCGGCTCGATGTCGGCGTAGACGTTGAGCGTGACCATGGCGTCCTTGTGCCCGAAGATCGACTGCAGCGCCTTGATGTCGCCGCCGTGGCGGATCCACTGCGTCGCGAAGGTGTGGCGCAGGCCGTGGAACGTGATCAGCTCGTCGTTGGTGCCCATGAGGCCGTTGGTCTCCGAGAACGTCTTGAACGCCCTGCGGATGTAACTGGTGGTGGCGAAGGAGCCGTCCGGCCGCGACACGACGTAGCTGTCCGCGAGGTCGCGCAGGCCGAGGGCCGATGCCTCCCGGAGCCTCTGCGAATCGATCTCGTGGATCTCTTTCAGGAAGGGGAGCAGGCCCACCGGGTCGACGGGGATCGTCCTCAGGTCGTGGTTCTTGGTGTCCTTGATGAAGGAGCCCCTGTCCTTGACGTAGGCCACCGAGTGCCTGACCGTGATGAGCCCCGACTCGAAGTCGACGTCACACCAGCGCAGGCCGCAGACCTCGCCGATGCGCATCCCGGTGTGCAGGGCGAGCACGACCGCCCGCCTGAAGGTCGAGTCCGGCATCATCGAGGTCACCGAGTTGAGCTTCGGCACGAGGTCGGAGCGCAGCGCGTTCCTGGGCCTGGCGATGACCCTGGGCGCGAGGGCGCCGTCGAACGGGTTCCTCCCGATCGTGTCGTTGCTGCGCTTCAGCAGGACGGCGTAGAGCCGCTTGCCGAGCTTGAATGACTTGTTGAGCGTGTCCGGCGCCGTGCCCAGGGCGATCCTGCGCCTCGACCACGCGTTGACGTCGTCGGTCGTCACCTCGTTCACGGGGACCAGACCCAGCTCGTCTCGCTCGATGTGCAGGGCGCTGTAGCGGTAGTCGTCGCGGGTCGTCGGGGTGATCCTGTTCATCTCCAGGCAGAAGTCGATGAACTTCTCGAGCGCCTCGGAAAGCGGCAGCGCGGCGTAGTCATCCCGCTGTTCGGCGGGAAGCCCGGCGCCGATAGCGGCCCTCGCCTCCTCGGCCTCGGCGAGTTCCAGCTCGACCTCCGACCTGAATTCCGCGAGGACGCGCATCGCCGCCGCCTTTCCCCGCGCGCTCTGCTTCAGGCAGGGCACGCGGGTGTTCCTGGTCCTCTGGACCTTCTTCCCGGTCATCTCGTCGGCCACCGTCACGACAGCCTGCCATTTGCCCTTGTTCTTCCTCACGCCGCCGGCTCCGCATACGCGTAAGGTTTTATTGCTGCATTTCTCGTTCTGCATGTCTGCTCCTAAATCCGCAGTTGATTAGAAACAGGCGGGCCCACCTGCGGGAACCCGGAGAGGCGACGATTCGGGGCTCCTACCCCCGTTGATTAAATCATCGGCTGCACCGCGCTCCTCGAAGCCGAAAATATGCTATCTGGACAGACCGCGCTGAGCTGGTAAAATTTGCAAATGCGGAAATGCGCTACTTGCGCTATCTGCGCGTGTTTTAACAAATTAAGCACAGGTCAGGGTCATTCTGACCTCGCTGGGGGTCAAGGGGTCGCTGGTTCGAATCCAGTCGTCCTGCCCAGAAGTTTGCAGGTCAGGCACCTAGTGCCTGACCTTTTTTGTTAAGAATCAATAAAGTAAGCAACGAAGAATCAACGGCTTTATTAATCGATACTTTCGCTTAACAAAAACTTGTACGTCATCCTCCAAAAACGACAATTTATGACATGTTTGGAGGCTGACGTACACAAAAACGGCACATTCACGTTGCGACATCGCCCTCCATATGTCTGGACTCTCTATGGCTGCGCTGGATAGACATCGCCGGAACGGGTATAGTATCGAAAGTTTTGTCGTTAACCAGCGGGGGAGTCCTGTGGACATCAAAAAGAAGATCAAAAAGGAGCTTATCGGCACTTCCGATTACCCGTCGAATAAGATCTTTACGATCTCCAATTTCATCACCTTTACGCGCCTGATCCTCACCCTGGTATTTTTGTACCTGTTTGTGACGGACAACAACCGCGTCATCGCCATCGTTATCTACGCCGTCGCCGCCTCCACCGACTGGATGGACGGTCAGATCGCCCGTATGACTAAGACGGTCTCGTGGCTCGGCAAGGTCATGGATCCCATCTGCGACCGTGCGCTGCTGTTCACCGGCGTGCTGGGACTGGTGGTCCGCGGAGAGCTGCCCATCTGGGTCTGCGTGCTCATTATTGGCCGCGACATCTATCTGGGCATCGGCACGCTTATCGTGCGTCATTATCACCGTCGCCCCATCGATGTCGTCTTTCCCGGAAAGATTGCCACAGCGCTGCTCATGACCGGCTTCTCACTCATGCTGCTCGGGTTCCCCGTTGTTGACGGCTTGCACCTTTTACCTTCAACCTTCACGGCCTTCCCGGGCCTCAATGGAAGCTCGGTGCCCCTCGGCATCTTCTTTGTGTATGGCGGTGTGATCTTCTCCATGCTCACGGCTGTCATCTACTCCATTAAGGGCGGAGCGGCCATTAAACAGGCTCTCACGCATCCCGAGGACGAGGACATCGACTTTCTGAACCCTGAAATCGAAGACTGATTCGTTGGGGTATGATTACGTACGGTTCATTATTTGCGGCACGTCCGCGATAAGTTAGGGGTTGTCATGGACAACATGGTTAACAATATGCCTCAGAATGATAAGACTGCTGACGCTACCTGCGTATTCCGCGTGCCTTCAAGCGACGTCACCGTTCCCGACCTCATGGCCAACGTGCGCATCACCGCCCCCGTTCTGTCCATCGTCAAGGGTCCGCAGACTGGTGCCGCCTTTGAGCTCGAGGACGACGTGACCACCATCGGCCGCGATCCCGCGAACGGCATCTTCCTCAACGACATGACTGTTTCGCGCAGCCACGCGCGCATTATTCGCGAGGGCCTCGGCGCTCGCATCGAGGACTTGGGATCGCTCAATGGCACCTGGGTCGACGGTGCCATCGTCAATGCAGCCCCGCTGCACGACGGTTCTTCCGTTCAGATCGGTACGTTTACGCTCATCTACCACGAGAGCACGCCGGAGCGCATCGAAACCGGTGAGTAGGGCATGGCCGAACGCAACTATCTGAGTATCGGCCAAGTCGTCAACCTACTTCGAGGCGCATACCCCGATCTTTCGAACTCAAAAATAAGATTTCTAGAGGATGAGGGGCTCATTACCCCTCATCGTACGCCTAAGGGATACCGTCAGTACTCCAAGGAGGACGTTGATCGCCTGGAGGTCATTCTGCACTTGCAGAAGACTCGCTACATGCCGCTCAACGTGATTAAGCAGCGCTTGGAAAACGCCACGGACCTGTCAACGCTCGCCTACGAGGTGGGCTTGCTGTCCGATGTTCCACTCAAGACGGAGCCCAAGGAGACTAAGCAAAAGCTGCATCCCATCGAGACCATTCCCGATATGCTGGGCGTCGAGATTTCGTTTATCCGCTCGCTCGCCGAGAACGACCTCATTCGCATCATCAAGAGTCCGCAGAATCGTGAGCTCGTCGATGGTCGCGATTTTCCGATCATCCGTTACTGCTCCGAGCTGTCACGCTTCCATATCGAGCCGCGCAACCTGCGTCAGTACGTGTCTTCCGCCAACCGCGAGTCCTCGATGTTTGAGCAGGTGCTCGTGAGCATGCTCGGCATGGACACCTCCGATGACGAGCGCGACGCCAAGCTCGAGCGTGCGTTTAAGAAGCTTCACGACCTGACGGAGGGCGTGCACACCGCGCTGCTCAAGAACCGCGTTTTTGAGTCGCTCAACGCCGTGGTCGAAGACGCCGACATCGATGCACTCGATGAGGAAATCACTCGCTCCGAGTCCACCAAGGCCAAAAACGAAGAGACAGTCGCGCCGGCTTCACACGAGGATTCTCTCGTAAAGCCGCTCAAGGTCGTCGCCCCTTCGCAATCCGGCACCGTCACCGCGGGCAAGTAACAGCTGCCGCTTATCCGGCAACCCATTGAAAGGTCATGCAATGTACGACTTCGAATCTCAAATCGTCGACATCCCCGACTATCCCGAGCCCGGAGTCATCTTTAAAGACATCACGCCGCTCTTCGGCAATCCCAAGGCGCTCAAAGCCATGACCGATGCCCTCGCCGAGCACTTTGCCGGCATGGGAATCACCAAGGTCGTAGGTCCCGAGGCTCGCGGCTTTATGGTGGGCGTTCCCGTGGCCGTCGCTCTGGGCGCCGGCTTTGTTCCCGCACGTAAACCGGGCAAGCTGCCGCGCGAGACCGTAAGCCAGAGCTACGAGCTCGAGTACGGCACCGATTCAATTGAGATCCATGCCGACGCTATCAGCTCTAAAGATACCGTGTTGATTCTGGACGACTTGGTCGCGACGGGCGGAACCGTCGAGGCAACAGGTAAACTGGTGCGAGATATGGGCGCAAAGCTTGTGGGCTACGGGTGTATCCTTGAGCTTGCGTTTCTCAACCCGCGCGAGAAGCTCACGTCGACTGACGACGATGTTGAGCTCTTTAGCCTGGTGACGGTGGACTAGCCGTTACCCTTAGTTACTGGAAAGGAAGCTACATGCGCACAGCAAACACGCACAAAAACATGGCACGCTGCGCTGCTACGGCAACCCTCGCTTGTGTTTTAGGCTTGGGCCTCGCGGCTCCTGCCTACGCCGATACCGCATCCGACCTTGCCGCTGCTCGTACGAAGCTCGAGCAGATCGGTACCCAAACCCAGCAGATTTACGATGAGCTCGCCACGCAGACGCAGGCGCTCGATCAGACTGCTGGCGAGATCACGCAAAAGCAGCAGGAGATTGCTGACGGTCAGGCCAAGCTCTCGACCTATGTCGCCGGCGAGTACAAGACCGGCGGTCTGAGCCTGCTTCAGGTTCTAACGGGCGTTGACGACCTGAGCGATATGCTCAACCGTCTGTTCTACTACGGCAAAGTTTCCGATAAGCAAGCTCAGACCATTCAAGAGGTCAAGGAGCTTAAGCAGCAGCTCACCGATAAGCAGGCCGAGCAGGAAAAGAACGTCGCCACCACGCAAAAGAAGGTCGACGAGCTTAACGCCCAGCAGGCTGAAGCCCAGAACGTCGTAAACTCCCTGGATTCGCAGCTGCAAGCCGAGCTTGCCGCCGAGGCCGAGGCCAACGCCGCGCTGCAGGCCGGCATCAACGCCAGCACCGCCGAGAAGGCCACGGTGAGCAACGAGACTGCCGGTGCGACCGAGAACACCAACAACGGTGGCCAGACCAGCAATAACAACAACCAGGGCGGCAACACTCCGGCGCCCACGCCGACACCTGCTCCGACGCCGCAGCCCTCCACGCCTGCTCCGGCTCCGACGCCTTCTGCTCCGAGCCAGTCCGTCGATGGCGGTTCTGTTGTCTCACGTGCATACAGCAAGCTTGGTTGTGCTTATTCCTGGGGCGGAATTGGCCCGAACAGCTTCGACTGCTCTGGTTTTGTTAGCTATTGCCTCACTGGTCGCTATTGCCGCCTGGGCACCACGGGTACCTTTATGGGCTGGACGCGTGTGTCCGATCCGCAGCCCGGTGACGTTGTGGTCAACTCGTACCACACCGGCATTTACATCGGCGGTGGTCAGATGATTCATGCTTCCGACTACAACACGGGTGTTATCATCAGCTCCGTTGCCGCCGGCATGAACAATAACTACATCTTTGTGCGCTACTAAGTATTCAGATAAAGCAAACGGATATGGACCTCGTGGCTTTGAGTCATGGGGTCCATTCTTTTGCCTTCCGTGCAGGCCGCTATCTAGTTTTGAATACTAGATAGCGGCCCAATCGGTCTGCAAGATGGCTATAATTGTTAGAGAACAATTAGAAAGGACCCTCTATGAGCTGGGCACTTATCTCCGATTCAAGCTGTAACCTCCGCGATTGGCAACCGACCGCACCCCATACCACCTTTGCATTTGCGCCCCTCAAAATTCGAGTGGGGGAGCGTGAATTCGTCGATGACCTTTCTCTCGATGTTCATGAGCTCAACTGCGCTGTTCAGGCGGAGACGAACGCTTCTTCGAGCGCTTGTCCCAGCGTAGGGGAGTGGGCCGAGCTCTTCAAATTGGCAGACAAGACCATCTGCATGCCGATCTCTGAGGGCGTGTCGGGAAGCTACAACGCAGCAGCCACGGCTCGCGATATGGTTCTTGCCGAGGAACCGGACCGACAGATTCATCTAGTCAATTCACGCGCAGCTGGCGGCAAAATGGACCTCATTTTCCTGCTGTTCGACCGCTATCTTGCAAGCAATCCGAATATCTCATTCGAGGATGCTTGCGCATACTTCGATAGTCTTGAGCAGAACAGCAAAATCCTCTTCAG
>CABTZA010000074.1 GCA_902489225.1 uncultured Collinsella sp. | reverse complement strand
TGACCGGCGAGACCGTGGAGGCGGCGCGCGATGACGTGTTCGCCGGCCTGGCTTCGGGCCGCACCGGTATCGTGCTCACGACGCCCGAGTTCCTGTCTATCCACCGTGACCGCTTCGCGCGTTCGGGCCGCATCGGCTTTGTCGTTATCGATGAGGCGCACCACGCCGGCCTTGCCAAGGGCGGCGACCGCAGCGCCTATCTCGACATGCCCGATATCCTCAAAGCCCTGGGCGACCCGGTCGTTATGGCTGCGACGGCCACCGCGACGGCTCCGGTCGTGGCCGAGCTTGCCCGCATGTTGCCGATCACTCGCACGGTGGTCGACGAGACGGTGCGCGAGAACCTGCAGCTCGAGGACGACCGCGACCTTGCGAGCCGCGAGAACCGTTTAGTGTCGATCGTGGCGACGGGGGAGAAGACCGTCATTTACGTCAATTCGCGTGATCAGTCCGTGGCGCTTGCCAAGACACTACGCAAACGCGTTCCCGACTGTGCGACCCGTATCGCGTTCTATAACGCTGGCCTTACGCGCACCGACCGCCATCGCGTAGAAGAAGCGTTTCGAGACGGCAGCCTCAGCTGCATCGTTTCGACCTCCGCCTTTGGCGAGGGTGTCAACCTGCCCGATATCCGCCATGTCGTGCTCTACCACATGCCGTTTGGCGCCATCGAGTTCAACCAGATGAGCGGACGTGCCGGCCGCGACGGCCAGCCCGCCGTAATCCATCTGCTCTATTCGTCGCGCGACGCCCGCATTAACGAGCGCCTGCTCGACTGCTATGCGCCCGAGCGCGACGAGCTCGTCACGCTCTATCGCGCGCTGCAGACCATGTGGCGCTCCAACCGCGGCAAAACCGGGGACGATTCCTTTAGCGCGAGCGATATCGACATCGCGCAGATGTGCCTTGCCATCGATGCTCGCACGCCGGTCGACGAGCGCTCGGTGGAAAGCGGCCTGGGAATCTTCGAAGAGCTTGGTTTCTGTCGCGTTTCGGGGTTTGACGACACTCGTCGTATCGCGATGGCCGAAAACCCCGGCCGCGTGCAATTGAGCAGGTCAATTCGCTATTTGGAGGGCTTGCGCTCGCGCATGGAGTTTTCGGCTTTCCGGAGCTGGGCGCTCGATTCGTGCGCTTCTGATATGCTAGCCAAAGTTAACCGCCCGATCGTACCGCGGGCCTAGGGGAAGGGGACCTCGATGGATGCCGCAGCCCGTACCGCCCATGATTCCACCCTCCAGCCGTTTTCGGAGATGGAGCACTATAAGCATGCCGATGAGCTGCCGCCCGAGATTATGGCGGACAGCTACGACAAGCTGGAGCGCCTGTGCCTCAAATATATGAATGAGGACGACTTTTCTAAGGTTGAGCAGGCCTACTGCTTTGCCGCCGAGAAGCACTGCAACCAAAAGCGCCGCTCGGGCGAGATGTACATTAACCATCCCGTCGAGGTTGCCATCATTTTGGCCGATCTCAAGATGGACTGCGATGTGGTGTGCGCCGCGCTGCTGCACGATACCGTCGAGGATACCGAGACTTCTCTTGCCGATGTTTCCGGCCTGTTTGGCGATACGGTGGCCGAGCTCGTCGATGGCGTGACCAAGCTCACCAACATCGAAGTCGACAGCATGGACGAGAAGCAGGCGCTCACGCTGCGCAAGATGTTCCTCGCCATGTCCAAGGACATTCGCGTCATCATCGTTAAACTTGCCGACCGTCTGCACAACATGCGAACGCTGGCAGCCCTGCGCGAGGATCGTCGCCTGTTTAAGGCTCGCGAGACCATGGACGTGTACGCGCCCTTGGCCGACCGCCTGGGCATGAGCTCTATTAAGTGGGAGCTCGAGGACCTGTCCTTCTTCTACCTGGAGCCCGATGCCTACCAGCGCATCGCGCGCATGGTGGCTGAGTCGCGCGAGGTCCGCGAGCGCTACCTTGCCGAGACCATCAAGACGCTTACCGATGAGCTCAACCGCATTGGTCTGGAGGACTTCCAGATCAACGGCCGCTCCAAGCACTATTGGTCCATCTACCAAAAGATGAAGCGCAAGGGCAAGGAGTTCTCCGAGATCTACGACCTGGTGGCGCTGCGCGTAATTACCCATTCGGTGCGCGATTGCTACTCCACGCTCGGTGCGGTGCATACGCTGTGGCACCCCATGCCTGGTCGCTTTAAAGACTATATCGCCATGCCCAAGGTCAATAACTACCAGTCGCTCCACACGACGGTCATCGGCCCTACGGCTCGTCCGCTCGAGATTCAGATTCGAACCTACGAGATGCATGAGCAGGCCGAGTACGGCATTGCCGCCCACTGGCTATATAAGAAGTCGGGCGGATCGTCTGCTTCCAAGACCAATGACGCTCAACGTTTGGACGACCAGATCAACTGGCTCAAGCATTCGCTCGATTGGGCGGCTTCCGACGAGATTACCGATGCCAAGGAATACCTGCACTCGCTGAAGGTCGATCTGTTCGATCAGGAGATCTTTGTCTTCACGCCCAAAGGCGAGGTCATGGCGCTTCGTGCTGGCTCCACGCCGCTCGACTTTGCCTATGCCGTTCATACCGAGGTGGGAAACCATTGCGTCGGCGCCAAAATCAACGGTGCGGTGGCTCCGCTCACGCACGAGATCAAGACGGGCGACCGCGTTGAAATCCTGACTAACAAGAGTTCCAAGCCGTCGCGCGATTGGCTCAAGATCGTTAAGACACCTTCCGCCAAGTCAAAGATCCGCCGCTATTTTGCCGCTGCGACCAAGGACGACGACGCTGCCGCCGGTCGCGATATGCTGGCCAAGGACCTGCGTAAGCGTGGCTATGGCATTTCTACGCCGCGTTCGACGCGTGCACTCAACGCCGTGGCGGAGCAGTTTAACTTCAAGCAGCTCGAGGACCTGTTTGCCGCCGTCGGCGCCGGCAAGGTTGCCCCGCGCGCTGTGGGCAATAAGGTCGAGCAAATCTTGGACCCCAAGCCCGAGGAACAGCTCACCAAGGCCGAGGCTATCGCCGAGGTCGTGAAGCAGCCCGCTCGCGGCTCCAACCGCAAGCCGCAAAAGCGCGGCAAGAGCGCCAGTAACGGCATTATCGTCAAGGGCGAGAGCAACAGCGGCCTGCTGGTCCGTCTGGCTCATTGCTGCAACCCCGTGACGGGTGACGACATCGTCGGCTTCATCACGCGCGGTCGTGGCGTTTCGGTGCATCGCGCCAACTGCCCCAACGTCAAGGGTCTTATGGAACATCCCGAGCGCATGATCGATGTGGAGTGGGACGGCGCTGCCGACACCCTCTTCCAGGTCGAGATCGTGGTCGAGTGCCTGGACCGCATGCGCCTGCTCAAGGATGTCACCATTGCCATTGGCGATGCGGGCGGCAATATCCTTTCTGCCGCCACATCGACCAACCGCGAGGGTATTGCAACCCTGCGCTTCATGGTCGAGATCTCGGACGCGAGCGGTCTGGATCCGCTGCTGGCTTCCATCAGCAGTGTCGATTCGGTCTACGACGCTCGCCGTCTTATGCCCGGCGAAGGCGGAGCTCAGCTCAAACGCCGTGTGTAGGTGCGAGAGCCTCTCAGCATCATAGATATTGGTTACGTTCGAGGCATCGTTTGGTGCCTCGAACGTATTTTAGAAGGAGGGTATGCGCATGGGCGATATGACTTTGGACCTGACACCCCGAGGTGCGGCTTCGATTGAGACACTCGTCAACGGCCCGATTCAGACCAACAGCTACGCCGTGATTTCGAATGACGAGTGCTTAATCGTCGATCCGGCGTGGGAGGGCGAGCGTCTTGTGGAGCATATCCGCACCGCGCATCCCGAGGTGCGCGTACTCGGCTCTGTCTGCACGCACGGTCATGCCGACCATGTTGGCGGGGTTGCCGGGGTTCGAGCTGTCGTTGGCGACAGCGCACTATATGAGTTGTGCGCTAAGGACGTGACGGTACCTCGCGCAAATATCGAGGAGCAGCGCGCCATGTGGGGTATCGAGACGCCCGATCCGGGTGAGCCGACGCGCTTGCTTGCCGAGGGCGATACAATCGAGGTGGGCGACGTCTGTCTGCAGGTGATCGAGACGCCGGGGCATACGCCGGGCGGCATCGTCCTGTTCGCCGCGACCGAGCAGGGGAACATCGCCTTTGTGGGCGACACGCTTTTCCCGGGCAGTCACGGTCGTACCGATCTTTCCGGCGGTGACGAGGCGGCGATTATGCGCTCGCTCTCCAAACTTGCCAAGACGCTTCCGCCCGATACCGTTTGCTTGACGGGCCATGGCGATTCGACCACGATGGCGCGCGAACTTATGCAGAACCCGTTTATGCAGATGTAGGCTCGAAGCCGTCTTTCGAACCACGAAGACCGCTCAATCGTCAAGCTATTTTCCCCAGTGGGTCGATTCTGTGGGGCAAACGGTCAAAATTTGTCCAATCGGATGGTATTCGTGAACAAACGAACGTTTATGCTCGGGTATGTCGTGGTAAAATCTCAGGCGTTATCGGAGCAACCTTACAGGAGGTTTCTTTTATGCTCGTCAACGCAGCAGACATGCTCAAGAAGGCCGAGGCCGGCAAGTACGCTCTCGGTGCCTTCAACACCAACAACCTCGAGTGGACCCTGGCTATTCTCCAGGCCGCCGAGGAGGCCAAGTCTCCGCTGATCCTTCAGTGCACCGCTGGTGCCGCTAAGTGGATGGGCGGTTTCAAGGTCTGCGCCGACATGGTCAAGGCTGCCGTCGAGGCCACGGGCGTTACCGTCCCCGTCGCCCTTCACCTCGATCACGGTTCTTACGAGGACTGCTTCAAGTGCATCGAGGCCGGCTTCACGTCCATCATGTATGACGGCTCTCACGAGGAGACCTTCCAGCTTAACCTCGACCGCACCAAGGAGCTCGTTGAGCTTGCCCACTCCAAGGGCATGTCCATCGAGGCCGAGGTCGGCGGCATCGGCGGCACCGAGGACGGCGTGACCTCCAACGGCGAGCTCGCTGACCCCGCTGAGTGCAAGCAGATTGCTGACCTGGGCGTCGACTTCCTCGCCTGCGGTATCGGCAACATCCACGGCGTGTATCCCGCCGACTGGGCTGGCCTTTCCTTCGAGCGTCTGGGCGAGATCAAGGCTCAGACCGGCGACCTGCCCCTCGTTCTGCACGGTGGTACCGGCATCCCCGAGGATCAGATCAAGAAGGCCATCTCCCTGGGTATCTCCAAGATCAACGTCAACACCGATCTGCAGCTCGTCTTCGCCAAGGGCGTTCGCGAGTATATCGAGGCTGGCAAGGATCAGCAGGGCAAGGGCTTTGACCCCCGCAAGCTCCTCAAGCCTGGTCGCGACAACATCGTTGCCCGCACCAAGGAGCTCATGGAGGAGTTTGGCTCCGTCAACAAGGCGTAAGTAGCGGTTTAACTTTCCCGTCGGAGGTCCCGTTCACCCTACGCTTTTCCCTTGCGCTCACCTGGCTTTGCCAGAAGTCGCGCAATGGGAAAAGCTTCGGGTGAACGGGGCCTCCTTCGTTAACTCGCCACAGGGTTACTGGGCTGAATTCATTTTTTATAGGTACCGTTTATCGGTGTTGAGGGTTCCTTTATTGGGGCTTTCTTTTTATCTCGCTACAATGGACTTCAAGAGTTCTAATGACTTGGAGTTTGGTATGGCTGTTATTAATGTGCTGCCTTCGGATGGGAAGGTTATTGACGAGGGTCCTGTTGGTTGCTCTGTTGATGTTTGCAATGATGACTTCCGTTTTCTAGATGTTGGCTTGCCACCCGAGATTCTGCGTTTAAAGGACGCGGGGTATCTTTCGCAGGCTATTGAGGCTTGCGACCGCCTACTTGCCCAAGATCCCGATCCCTCGCTTGCTGCCTGCGTTCGTGCCGAGCGGTATCGCATGCTTGAGACGCCGCTTCATTTTTCGGTGTCGCGCGATCGAGCTATTGCGATGATTCGCGAGGAGTGGCCTGAGTTTACCGAGGAGCAGTTTGACGATCTGATTGACCGTAAGCGTATTGACTGGCGCTTTATCGATGGCGAGCTGTTCGTTCTCGACAACTTCCTCGATTCGCTTCGCGTATATCCCAAAGAGGTCCCCGGCATGCGTCCCGATTCTACGGACGGAATAGCACTGCGCGACGAGATGCTCAAGGAGATGGAGTCACAAAACGGATTGGCTCGCGTCATTACGCTTAAAGCGTCCGTGTCTGTCCCCGGCGCTCTGGAGGGAGAGACCGTTTGCGCTTGGCTTCCCGTCGCGGCTGCCTGCCGTCAGCAGTCTCGGGTCGAGATTCTCGACATGACGCCGGAGGGTGCTGTTGCTCCCGCGAACGCTTCGGCGCGTACCGCCTCGTGGTCTTCTTCGAGTGAGCGCTCATTCTCGGTGACTTATCGTTATCACATCGATGCTGCTTATTGTGATGTCTACGGTGGCACACTTCCGGTTCATCCGCGTATGGACGCGCCTCTGCCCGAGGATATTTCCGAGGACCGTCCGCACATTGCATTCACGCCGTATCTGCAGCAGCTGACGGCCGGTGTTGTTGACGGACTCGAGGATCCGCTCGATCGCGCTCGTGCTATCTATGATTATCTGACGCAGCATATCGACTATCGCTATCAGCCGCCGTACTTGCTTTTGGGATCTATTGCCGATGACTGCGCGCATTCGCTCCGCGGCGATTGCGGCGTTATGGCGCTCACGTTTATCACCATGTGCCGTATCGCGGGCGTGCCTGCCCGTTGGCAGAGCGGCCTGTACGTTGCGCCCGATTCGGTGGGGTCGCACGACTGGGCAGAGTTCTATACGCCGCAGACCGGTTGGCTCAACGCCGACGTGTCATTTGGATCTTCTGCTCACAGGATGGGGGAGGAGTGGCGCCGCCGTCACTACTTTGGCAATCTCGACCCATGGCGTATGGTGGCCAACAATCGATTCCAGGCAGAGTTTGAGTCCTCTTTCGACGGCATGCGCGAGGACCCTTACGATAACCAGATGGGTGAGGCTTCGGTCGACGGTCGCGGATGCCGTCAGCGCGAGATGCTACGCACGGTCGAACTCATCGAAATGCTCGAAGTTCCATTTTCGGACTAATCGGTAGAAAGCTGTGATAAACTAACTCACGCATTGCGTGCCCGAGTGGCGGAATTGGCAGACGCAGTGGACTCAAAATCCACCGTTGGCAACAACGTGCGAGTTCGAGTCTCGCCTCGGGCACCATACATGCAAGTGAGCGTTCAAGGGGGTTGCGGCCCCCTTTTTCGTGCCGAACTCGCGTGAGCGCGCGAAGCGTTAAGCAAACAGGCCTGTGGCCTGTCTGTAGCGGAGCGTGGCGAGGGCGCCACGCGCCCGAAGCCCGGGGCTTCGCGAAGCGAAGGCCCTTCGAGTCTCGCCTCGGGCACCATACATGCAAGCGAGCGTTCAAGGGGGTCAAGGCCCCTTTTTCGTGTACGTAATGTGATAACGCGCTGTACGTGTTATTATTCGCAAGGCGTTGTTCCCGCAATGCCCTAAAGAGGAACCCGAGGGTTCCCACCTTTTGGCGCCAATGAGCAGCTGACTGGTCATACAAATTAGATTCTCTTCCTCAAATCGAGGATGTCTATGTGTACGACCTGGTTGCTGAGAAGCGCCGGGTTATTTTTTTATGAATGGAGGTAGGGAAAATAGCTAAGTCTGATGACACCCGCATCAACGACGAGATTACTGCATCTTCGTGCCGTTTGATTGGCGTCGATGGCTCTCAGCTCGGCCTGTTCGCCATCCGCGATGCCCAGCGCGTCGCCGACGATCAGGGTCTCGACCTGGTCGAGATCGCTCCCAACGCGGAGCCGCCGGTCTGCAAGGTCATGGACTACGGTAAGTTCAAGTACCAGCAGGCCATGAAGGCCAAGGCTGCTCGTAAGAACCAGTCCAAGGTCGAGGTCAAGGAAATGAAGTTCCGACCCAAGATCGACGTTGGCGACTACGAGACCAAGAAGGGCCACGTTCTGCGTTTCCTCAAGAAGGGCGCACGCGTTAAGATCACCATCATGTTCCGCGGCCGTGAGATGGCTCACCCGGAGCAGGGCCTTAACGTTCTCGAGCGTCTCGCCGAGGATCTCAAGCCTTACGCTACGGTCGAGTCCAAGCCTAAAATGGAAGGCCGTAACATGCTTATGCTGCTCGCCCCGATTAAGGGCGCCTTCGATGAGGATAAAGCGGCAAGCGATACCAAGTAACTAGTGTTCTGTAACCGATTAAGGAGTATTTCATGCCTAAGATGAAGTCCCACAGCGGCACCAAGAAGCGTTTCCGCAAGACTGGTACCGGCAAGCTTATGCGCGCCAAGGCTTTCAAGAGCCACATCCTGAGCAAGAAGTCCACCAAGCGTAAGCGTGGCTTCCGTCAGGAGACCGAGATCGCCGCTGCCGACCGCAAGGTCATCAAGTCGCGTCTCGCCTAAGTTCGCGTTCCCGTTTTTCGTTTTACCGTCTAGGAGTTGATAGAACATGGCACGTATTAAGCGCGCTGTTGCCGCCAAGAAGAAGCGCCGTACCGTTATGCACCGTGCGAAGGGTTACTACGGTGCCGCTTCGCGTACTTACAAGCATGCTAAAGAGCAGGTCCAGCACTCCCTGCAGTATCAGTATCGTGATCGCCGCAACAAGAAGCGCGAGATCCGTTCTCTCTGGATCACTCGTATCAACGCTGCTGCTCGTCTGAACGACATCTCTTACTCTCAGTTCATGCACGGCCTGAAGGTTGCCGGCATCGAGCTCGACCGCAAGGTCCTGGCTCAGATGGCTTACGAGGACATCGAGTCCTTCAACGAGCTGGCTACCATCGCCAAGAAGGCTCTCGAGGCCTAATAGGTTCTCTTGAATCGCTAGGGGAGTGTCGCGTTGTGCGCGGCGCTCCCTCTTTTTCAAGACTTTAGTCCGCTGGCCGCGCAGCGGCCAGCTTTAAACCACCCGCTACGCGGGTGGAGACAAACGGCTTTACAAAGCCACCCCTCCGACCGAT
>CABTZA010000073.1 GCA_902489225.1 uncultured Collinsella sp. | reverse complement strand
TTGAGGTCTGCGAGGACCTGTGGGTGCCGGCGCCCCCTTCGACCGAGATGGCGCTTGCCGGTGCGACGGTGATCCTCAACCCGTCGGCCTCGGACGAGATTATCGGTAAGGCAGACTATCGCCGCAGCCTCATCTCCAATCAGAGTGCGCGCCTGTACTGTGCCTATGCCTATGCGGACGCGAGCGAGGGCGAGTCCACGACCGATATGGTCTTTGCGGGCGAGAACCTCGTCTACGAAAACGGCTCTAAGCTGGCGGCGACGAAGCTCCTTACCTGCGATATGGCGGTTGCCGATGTTGACCTCGACCGTCTGGTTGCCGAGCGCCGTCGCTCGACGACGTGGACGCGCGCGGACGATGCGCCGGAGGCCACAACCGTTGAATTTTCGTTTGAGGGCGTGCTGGCAGACGAGCCTGTCCTGCGCGATGCACTCGACATTTACCGTGTCTTCCCCCGCGCGCCCTTTGTGCCGGCTGACCATGGCGACCTGGCCGAGCGTTGCGAGACGATCCTCAATCTGCAGACTGCGGGCCTCAAGACCCGCCTTGCCCATACGGGTACCAAGGCTGCGGTCATCGGCCTTTCGGGTGGCTTGGACTCCACGCTGGCGCTGCTTGTGACCGTGCGTGCCTTCGATGCGCTGGGGCTTCCGCGCACGGGTATCACGGCGGTCTCCATGCCCGGCTTTGGCACGACGCATCGCACCAAGTCGAATGCCGAGTCGCTCGCTCGCGACCTTGGCGTGAGCTTCCGTGAGGTTTCGATCCACGCGGCTGTGGAACAGCACTTCAAGGATATTGAGCACGATTCGGCCGTGCAGGACGTGACCTACGAGAACAGCCAGGCCCGCGAGCGTACGCAGATTCTGATGGACCTGGCCAACCAGGCTGGCGGTTTTGTCATCGGCACGGGCGACCTGTCGGAGCTGGCGCTCGGCTGGGCTACCTATAACGGCGACCACATGAGCATGTACGCCGTCAACGCGAGCGTGCCCAAGACGCTTGTGCGCCATCTGGTACGCTATGCCGCCGATGTCTTTGGCGGGCGCATTGCCGAGGTCTTGCTCGATATCCTCGATACGCCGGTGTCCCCCGAGCTTCTGCCGCCCACGGGCGACGGCGAGATTGCGCAGAAGACCGAGGATTTGGTGGGCCCGTACGAGTTGCACGACTACTTCCTCTACTACCTGCTGCGTTTTGGCTTTGAGCCGGGCAAGATCTACCGCATGGCGCTCAAGAGCTTCGAGGGCGTCTACGACGCCAAGACCGTCCACACGTGGCTACGTACGTTCTACCGTCGCTTCTTTGCCCAGCAGTTTAAGCGCAGCTGCCTGCCCGATGGTCCCAAGGTGGGCTCGGTGACGCTCAGCCCGCGCGGCGATTGGCGTATGCCGAGTGACGCTAGCTCGCGTCTGTGGCTTGCGCAGATCGACGCGCTCAATCCAGTTGACTAAGGTTGGCTAAATTGAACCAATACGGGGGTTGCAAGCGTTACACTTTTGCAATCTGATGGCCCGTATCGCGCGGCGCTCTTGTCGGAGCGCCGCGTTTTTCATATCGAAAGGTGGCACCATGCAGGCATCGCAGCGTCTCGACCGCTTTGGCGCGGAGGTCTTCGCCTCGCTCAACAACAAGCTTCTCGCGCTGAAGGCTCAGGGCAAGACCATTTACAACATGAGCGTGGGCACGCCCGACTTTAAGCCGTACAGCCACGTGGTCGAGGCGCTCACGCAAGCCGCCCAGGATCCCGAGATGTGGAAGTATGCCCTGCGTGACCTGCCCGAACTCAAGCAGGCCGTGTGCGATTACTATGAGCGTCGCTTTGGTGTCTCCGGCATTACGCCGTCCATGGTGCAGTCGTGCAACGGCACGCAGGAGGGCGTGGGCCATTTGGGCCTGGCCCTGCTCGATCCGGGTGACACCATTTTGGTTCCCGATCCGTGCTATCCGGTCTTTGAGGCGGGTGCCAAGATCGCCGATGCCAAGCTCGAGTACTATCCGCTGGTTGCCGAGCACAATTACCTGCCCTATGTGGCGGGCATCGATCCCGAGGTCGCCGATCGCGCCAAGTACATGATCGTGTCGCTGCCTGCCAACCCGGTGGGCTCGGTGGGTACGCCCGAGGTCTACGAGGAGATCATCGCCTTCGCCCGCGAGCACGACCTGTTGATCGTCCACGACAACGCCTACTCGGACATCGTGTTCGACGGCGAGCCGGGCGGCAGCTTCCTCCAGTATCCCGGTGCGCTCGAGGTGGGCGTGGAGTTCTTCTCGCTCTCCAAGTCGTTTAACGTCACCGGTGCCCGCATCGGCTTTTTGGTCGGTCGCGAGGACGTGGTCTCGGCCTTTGCCAAGCTGCGCAGCCAGATCGACTTTGGCATGTTCTTCCCGATCCAGAAGGTGGCCATCGCCTGCCTCAACGGTCCGCGCGATGAGGTCGAGGCGCAGCGCCTGAAGTACCAGGAGCGTCGCGATGCCCTGTGTGACGGCCTTGAGGGCCTGGGCTGGGAGCGCCCCAATGCGCATGGCTCCATGTTTGTGTGGGCTAAGCTCCCCGGGGGTCGCACCGACTCGATGGCGTTTTGCGAGGAGCTCATGGAAAAGGCCGGTGTCGTCGTGACGCCGGGTGCGAGCTTTGGTCCTTCGGGTGAGGGACACGTGCGCATGGCGCTGGTGCTGCCGCCCGATCAGATTGCTTTGGCTGTCGAGGCTATTCGCGAAGCGGGTCTGTATTAGAAACTTATTTCGACTCGTCAATAGCTCGAACCGATTTCGTGCAGTTATTTTACGAATTCTGCAAACAATTTCGGTAAACGGTCGATTTTTGGCTGCGAATAGGAGCATAATCAAAGTCCCGATTGGATGTATTGGGATTACGGCAAGCCGCTCGGGTCGTTCCCGGGCGGCTTGTTTGTGGAGAGAGATGGGAGTTTCTAATGGTTAACGAGAAGAAGGTCGCTATTGTCGGCTGCGGTTTCGTCGGTTCGTCTTCGGCGTTCGCTCTGATGCAGAGCGGTCTGTTCTCCGAGATGGTCCTCATCGACGTGGACAAGAACCGCGCCGAGGGCGAGGCCCTGGACATCGCGCACGGCATGACGTTTGCCGAGCCGATGAAGATTTACGCTGGCGATTACTCTGATGTCGCCGATGCCGCCATGATCGTCGTCACCGCTGGCGCCGCCCAGAAGCCCGGCGAGACCCGCCTGGACCTGGTCAACAAGAACGTCAGCATCTTTAAGTCCATTATTCCCGAGATTAAGAAGTCCGGCTTTGACGGCATCCTGCTGATCGTCTCCAACCCGGTCGACGTTCTGACCTACGCTGCCATCAAGATGTCCGGCCTGCCCGAGGGCCACGTTATCGGTTCCGGCACCGTGCTCGACACCGGCCGTCTGCAGCAGATGCTCGGCGCCCACGTCGAGGTCGATCCGCGCGACGTTCAGGCTTACGTCATGGGCGAGCACGGCGACTCCGAGTTTGTCGCTTGGTCCAGCGCCCAGGTTGCCGGCGTGCCGCTGAGCACCTTCTGCGAGCTTCACGGCCATCTGGAGCACGAGGCTGCCGAGAAGCGTATCGCCGAGGACGTCAAGAACTCCGCCTACACCATCATCGAGAAGAAGCACGCCACCTACTACGGCGTCGCCATGGCCGTTAAGCGCATCTGCACCGCTGTCATGCGTGACGAGCAGACCGTGCTGCCCGTTTCCTCGCTCATGGTGGGCGAGTATGGCCTGTCCGATCTGGCTATCTCCATGCCGACCGTCGTCGGCCGCGACGGCGTTGTCTGCCGCGTCCCCGTGCCGCTGAACGAGTCCGAGCAGAGCGAGCTCACCGCTTCTGCCAAGGCCCTCAAGGACATCATCGACAGCGTCGATTTCTCCTGCTAAATAAGGCTCGTTTGCCAGCAAGCTACAATGAAGGTGCTCAGGCCCCACGGCCCGGGCGCCTTTTTTGGTGCATTTGGGTCAGGTTTGTTTGCACCAAAAGGGGCGCGATTGGTGCAAACGAACCTGACCCCAATGCACCATTGTTGATGGGAGGGCCATGTCGGATTCGCCTAACTTTTTGACCTATGCCCAGACGGCGTTTGATTCGTTTGAGGAGCGGACGTTCTGCGCGGTGGACAGCCTGGTGTTTGCATGGCTGTCGTATTTGCGCTTGCCGGGGGATATGCCGGAGCTTGCCGGCTGGCAGGGACTGGACGTGCGCGAGCTTCTGCGCGCGGAGTGCTACCCGGAGATGATTGGCGACCTGTGGGATCCGGAGGGGAGCCGTGCCTTACTGGAGGCTGTGGCGGCAAGCCCTCGCTACCGTGGCGTGCGCGTGTGCGGTTATCGTGCCGTGAACGATGTGTCGATGACGGAGCAATTTGCAGCCATGACGTTCCGATTTCCGGCGGGATTTAGCTACCTTTCCTTCCGCGGGACCGACAGTACGATCGTGGGCTGGAAAGAGGACTTTAACATGGCGTTCCGGTGCCCCGTGCCCTCCCAGGAATCTGCGGCGCGCTATGTGGACGAGGCAGCTGCCGCGATTGACGGTCCGTTGCTGTGTGGAGGACATTCCAAGGGCGGCAACTTGGCGGTGTATAGCGCGGCGATGTGCTCTGACGCTGCTGGCGACCGGATCGAACGGGCCTTCTCCCACGATGGCCCCGGCTTTGTCGAGGAGTTCCTGAGCGGTGACGCCTTCGCAGGTCTTTCCGGCCGCATCGACAAGACCCTGCCCCAGTCTTCGATTTTCGGCATGATGTTCGAGACGCAGGAAGATTACGCCATTGTCGAGAGCACCGAATTCAGTCTGCTGCAGCACAATCCCTTTAGCTGGGTCGTTGACGGCTACGACTTTGTGTATTGCGAGCGTCTGTCTGCCGGCGCTCGATACGTCGATAGCTCTATTCGCGAGATGCTGCTTGCAGTGGGGCCTGCCGAGCGCGAGCGCTTTGTAGATGCGTTGTTCTCCGTGTTTGAAGCCACAGGGGCCGAACGGTTCGCAGATATCGCAGGGAATTTGCGCGAGAGCCTGCCGGTGATGCTCCAGGCTGCTCAGAGCTTCGACAAAGATACGCGCCGTTTCATCTCGCAGACCGTCGTCGCAATTCTTAAATGCGCCCTGCTGCCCAAGCGTTCCGAGCTCAACGTTCCTGCTGCCGGCAAGAGCCTGGCAGAGCAGCTCGAGGCGTGGCAGTCCGAGCTCCTGCGCTAACGCTGGTGCAAAGGGGCATGTTGGTGCATTGGGGCGGGCACGACCGCTATACTGATTCGTGCTGAAATCGATCTAGAACGGAATGCCGTATATGAAAATCAATCACGCAATCCTGCATATCCTGGACTTTGACTCGGCCGTCAACGTCATGAGCCAGCGCGAGCTCGATATCGAGAGCCGCACCGTGCGCAACTTCGTGACCACGCATCTGCGTCGCGCCCGCACGTCTGCCGATAACAAGCGCGCCACGTTTGCCGAGAACTCCGCATTCGGCGGCGAGCTCAAGGGCTATTTCTTTGGCGAGCGCGAATTCGTGGACCTGTCGCAGCAGATTGCGGAGTTCATCTCCTCGGAGCTTACCAAGGCCGAAAAGGCCGAGTCTACCGACGTGCTTGTGGCGGACTTTGACGACGATGAGGACGCCCGCTGGTTTGCTGTCATGTTACTTGGGTCCAAGCAGGCCTTTATGCACGAGGTGGGCCGCGAGGAGGGCGAGGTGCGCAACGACATCGCGCGCCACTATGCTATTCTGCCGAATCCTTCCCAAAAGGTGTCGAGCTACGCCATCGTGCGCGCGAGCACTATGGAGATCGGCTATGTGGACAAGAAGCGCAAGATCGCCGGCGAGGACCGTATGCTTATTCCCGACGGCCTGCTGCAGTGCGATACGGGCGTGTCGGGCAAGGAGATTATCGACACCGTGACGCGCGTGGTCGAGGAGGTTGCCGAGGAGCACGGCGCCAATACGGCCGTGGCGCTCGCCAAGGTCAAGGCGGCCGTTGCCGAGAAGGTCGAGGACGACGAGGAGCTGCCGCCCTGGGATATCGTCGACGAGGTCTTTGAGGACGAGCCGGTCATCAAAGAGAGCGTTCGTGCGGCATTGACCGAGGAAAAGGTGCCCGAGCGCGTGCCCGTGGAGCGTAAACAGGTCGAGCGTGCGGCCGTGCGCAATCATAAGATTCGAACCGATACGGGTATCGAGATCAGCTTCCCGGCCGAGATGGGCTCGAACTCCGAGTATATCGAGTTCGTCAACGAGCCCAACGGCCTCATCTCCATCGAGCTCAAGAACATCGGAAGCATCGAGAACCGATAGCGCAATAGTTTCTTCCAAAGAGAAATCTGGATTATATTTTGAAGTATACTTTGAAATATAATCCAGATTATTTTTTTGGAGGTACAAATGTCCCCACTTGTTCTGGAAAAGCCGGTGTTTACAAAAGATCAGGTGGTTTCTGCCACCGAAGCGAGCAAGTCCTTATCTGCCGTTCGCAAGCGCGCTAAGCGCGCGCCGCAGTTTATCGCCGATCATAACGATATCGATACCGTGATTATCGACTACGCCGCCTATGAGGAAATGTACGGCGCCCTACAGTACCTTCGCGAACTTGAGCTTGATCGTATTGCGGCAGATCGAATCAAAAACGGACCGCATGAGTTTATTCCGTTTGAAGATACCCTGACTCCTGAGGAGCTCGCGGAGTTCGAATCGATGGACTCCGACGCGATTTCGGATGAGGATCTTTTCGAATGAGCGGGCACTTTGTCGTCGGCTTTTTGAATCGAGACGTCGAAAAGGAATATCAAAAACTAGATGGTTCTCAGCGAAGGCTCGTCCGCATTGCAGTGGCGAAATTAAAGACGCGCGCCGATGAAATCGGAACGCCGCTTCACGGTGAGCTTGCCGGCTGCAAAAAGATTAAATGGCGAAAGGCGGGACTCCGAATGGTATTTCGAATCCGAGAGGACGGAACGGTTGAGATTGCCGAGATCGTTGCAATAGGTCGGCGCGACCGTTCCGAAGTCTATAAGACGGCTGCCGATCGTTTGTCGAAGCATCCAGCCATGGTCGAATACGACGGAACCTTGAGATAAAGAAGGCCGAAGCCCTGGTTGGGGCTTCGGCCTTTGTTGTTTTTAGCTTGGTTGCTGACATTGCGCCGCAGGTTGAGCATGCGTCAGCGAAAACGCCCCAGAGCGAGCAATGTGACGTGAAAGAGGAGGGCATTGACCTTCTGGTCATGCCCGACGATTGAACGTCAGATTGCCGTTCTGGGGCGTTTGCAGCGTCGAGGCGTTACGCGGTTTGGTAAAACCGCGTAACCTTAAAGTTGGCGCAGGCCTTCCTCGAGGCCGGTCTTGCTGTCGGTTTTCTCGTCGCGCATCTTGATGACGCGGGCGGGAACGCCGGCCACGACGGCGCCGGCAGGGACATCCTCGACGCATACGGCGCCTGCAGCCACGACGGCGCCCTTGCCCACGCGCACGCCTTCCAGGACCACGGCGTTGGCGCCAATCATGACATCGTCCTCGATGATGACGGGCGTGGCGCTCGCGGGCTCAACGACGCCTGCAAGCACGGTGCCGGCGCCGATGTGGCAGTTCTTGCCCACGGTGGCACGGCCGCCCAGCACGGCGCCCATATCGATCATGGAACCCTCGCCGATAACGGAGCCGATGTTGATGATGGCGCCCATCATGATGACGGCACGATCACCGATCTCAACGCGGTCGCGGATGATCGCGCCCGGCTCGATGCGGGCGTTGATGCCCTTAAGGTCGAGCATGGGGACGGCGGAGTTGCGGCAGTCATTCTCCACGTCGTAGTAGTCGATGGAATCGGCGTTGGCGTCGAGGATGGCCTTGAGCTCATCCCAGTCGCCAAAGACGGTCTTGCCGCGACGGCCGCCGTAGACGTGCGCATCGCCCCACTGGACTTTCATGCCGGGCTTCTCGCGCACATACAGCTTGACGGGCGTCTTCTTGGGCGCGGTGGCGATGTAGTTGATAATCTCCTGTGCATCCATCTCGGCTGCGTTGCTCATATCTTGTTTCTCCTTTACGCGGGCTTGGTTAATGATTGGCTAGGCGAACATGACCTGGTCGAAGGTGTAGAAGCCGGGATCACGGACGACGAGCTTCTGAGCGGCGGTCAGAGCGCCGTTGACAAAAATCTGACGGCTTGTGGCGCGGTGGGTGAGCGTGACCTCCTCGTCCTGCCCAAAGAAACTCACCTCGTGCACGCCGGCGACGGTGCCGCCGCGCAGCGAGTGCATGCCGATCTCCTTGGGGTCGCGCGCGCCGCACATGCCCTCGCGGCCGTGGACGGGGTGATAGCCGGCCTCGGGCTCGGCCTCGACCACGGCGTCGAGCAGTAGCTTGGCGGTGCCGCTGGGGGCATCGACCTTTTGGTTGTGGTGCGTCTCGACGATCTCGCAGTCAAAGCCGGGCAGCTCGCGCGTGGCCTGGGCCACCAGATGGCGCAGAGCGGCGATGCCGATTGAGTAGTTGCCCGAGTGCATGACGCGGGCGTTCTGGCCCAGCTCGCGCAGGCGGTCCATCTGCTCGGGGGTGTAGCCTGTGGTGCCCGAGACCAACGCCGCGCCCGTGCGCTCGACATAGGCGACAACGGCATCGAAGGTCACGATGTTCGAGAAGTCGATGATTACATCGGCTGTCGGTGCGCTCTCGAGCTCGGACAAGTCGAAGCCGATCTGGGCGACGATGTCAAAAACGGGCTCTCCAGCGGCGTTGACAATGCCCTCGGCGGTAGTGCGGATCAGCGAGCCCATGCGGCCCGTTCCCATAATGACGGTCTTAATCAAGCAGACCAGCTCCCTTCAGAGCATCGGTAAGTGCAGCGCGCGTGTCGTCTGCCATGGGGCATAGCGGCATGCGGTAGTTGGCTTCGATCATACCCATCTGAGCGAGCGCTTCCTTGACGGGGATGGGGTTGACCTCACTAAAGAGGGCATTGATGAGCGGCTGGCCGGCAATTTGGATATCGCGGGCACGCGCCACGTCACCGTCCAAATAGGCGCGGCACATGTCATGCACGAGCTGCGGCTG
>CABTZA010000072.1 GCA_902489225.1 uncultured Collinsella sp. | reverse complement strand
GAAAAATCTCAGGACATGGATCTGTTTAAGGAACGCACCGGCATTGCGCTGGAACCCACCGTACAGGAAAGCCCCTGGTACTTCGTGCGATAGGGGATTGCGCGCAGGGTCTGACCTGGGGTTATCCAGCCAGCGCCGGCCTACCCAGCCCCAACGTTTCAAGTACGTTAAACCCGTCAACGGTCGATTTTCACCCGCGAACGGTCTTTATACTAATTAGCAATATCCGCAACGTATAAGACGTTATAATGACCATAACGAAAAGGAGGAGGCAAGATGAATCAGATCATTCTCGCATCTCATGGCGGCCTGGCCGCAGGCGCCAAAGACACGCTCGAGATGGTTCTCGGCGACGTGTCGAACGTCCACGTCGTGTCGCTTGCTCGTGACGACAAGGAGCCCATCACCGACAAGGTGGACGCCATGATCGCCACGTTTAACGCGGACGACACCGTCTATGTGCTGACCGATATGCTCGGCAGCTCGGTCAACAACAACATGGTCGAGCTTTCCAAGAACGGCACGAAGTTCACGGTTGTCAGCGGTTTCAACATCCCGCTGGCGCTTACGCTCGCTATGAGCCCCGTCCCCGTCAAGGGCGCCGAGCTCGCGGCCCTCATCAATGAGGCCCGCACCGGTCTGACCAACCCCAACGCACCGGTCGAGGCCGCCGCGGCTCCCGCCAAGAAGGCCAAGGCGTCCCGTCACAGCTCCGGTCCCGCCAAGATCGTCCTCGCACGTCTTGATTACCGTCTGCTGCACGGCCAGGTCGTCTTTACCTGGACCACCAAGGTTCAGGCCGAGCGCATCATCGTCGTCGACAACGCTGCCGCCAACGATGACATCAAGAAGGGTGCTCTTAAGCTGGCCAAGCCCCAGGGCGTGCGCCTGAACGTCTTCACCGTCGAGCGTGCCCTCGCCAAGATGGACAAGCTCAACACCCTCGGCGAGCGCGTCATGTTCGTCTTTGGCAACACTGCCGAGATGTTGCAGTTCTGCCAGGGCTACAAGCTCGACGCCATCAACCTGGGAGCCACCGCCAACCACGACGGTGCCGATCAGGTCGGCGGCAAGGACAGCTCCGTCTTCCTCGACGCCAACCAGAAGGCCGACGTCAACCAGCTGCTCGACATGGGCATCAAGCTCTATGTTCAGCAGACCCCTACGTATCAGAGCGTCGACATCGACGCCAAGCTGTAATCAACCAGGCTTTTGCCTGACTGAAAGGAGAAGGGTATGAATACGTTCATCAGTGCGGTGCTCGTCGGCCTCGTCGGCGTGTTCTGCATGTGGGACTCCCGCCTGCTCGGTCGTCTTAACTTCGAGCAGCCCCTCGTTGGCGCTACGCTCGTCGGTCTGCTGCTGGGCGATGTGCCCACCGGCCTTGCCGTCGGTGCCGCCGTCGAGCTCGTGTCCATGGGCCTGGTGCAGGTCGGTGCCGCCGTTCCGCCCGATATGGTCCTGGGCGGCATCGTGGCCGCTGCCTTTGCGTGCCTGACCGATGCTTCCGCCGAGACCGCCATGACGATCGCCATCCCGGTCGCCGTCCTGGGTCAGCTCCTCGGCATCGTGTTCCGTTCCATCATCGCCGCCCTCACCCATGTGGCAGATAGCGCGATCGATAACGGAAAGTTCAAGACCGCCTACCGTATGCACATCTGCGCCGGCTCCGGTCTGTACGCCGTCATGTACTTCCTGCCGATCTTCCTCGCCGTTTTTGTTGGCACCGACCTGGTTCAGGCCATCGTCAACATGGTTCCCGAGTGGCTGTCCACTGGTCTTAACGTTTCGACCAAGATCATGACCGCCTACGGCTTGGCCCTGCTGCTCACCATGATGATCAAGAAGGGTATGACTCCGTTCCTGTTCATCGGTTTCCTGCTCGCCGCTTACCTCAACCTGTCCGTCATCGCGGTCGCTCTGATCGGTGTGTGCCTGGCTGTCGTCTTCATGGGCTTCAAGTTCAACGGTTCCCATGCAGCCGCCGGTGTCGATTCCGACTACGATCCGCTCGAAGACGACGAAGACTAAGGAGGAACACACTATGGCAACCGCAACCAAGGACGTGTCCCTGAACAAGAAGGTCAGCCAGTTCTTCTGGCGCTCCTGGGCCATCCAGGCCTCTTGGAACTACGAGCGTCAGATGAACATGGGCTTCCTCTACGGCATGGTTCCCACGCTCGATCGCCTCTATCCGGATGAGTCCGACCCCAAGCAGCTCGCTGCTAAGAAAGAGGCTTACCACCGTCACATGGCGTTCTACAACTGCACCCCGCAGACGAGCGCTTTCATCCTGGGCCTCGCCGCCTCCATGGAGGAGGAGTACGCCAAGGATCCCGAGAACTTCGATCCCGATTCGATCAACGCGGTCAAGACCTCCCTCATGGGTCCGCTTTCCGGCATCGGTGACTCCTTCTTCCAGGGCACCATCCGCGTTATCGCCTTTGGCCTGGGCGTTCAGCTGGCTCAGCAGGGCTCCATCATGGGCCCGATCCTGGCCATGCTCATCTCCATCGTCCCCTCTGTGCTGATCACTTGGTTCGCAGCCAAGATGGGCTATCAGGGCGGCCACGAGTACCTGAGCAAGCTTCAGGGCGGCGACCTCATGGAGAAGCTCATGTATGTCTGCGGCATCGTGGGTCTTATGTCCGTGGGCGGCATGATCGCTACGCTGATCGGCGCCACCACCCCGCTGCAGTTCGCTGACGGCACCGTCGTGATCCAGGACATCCTGGACGGCATGATGCCCCAGATGATCTCCCTCGGCCTCACCGGCCTTATGTACTGGCTCATCAAGAAGAACGTCAACACCGGTTGGCTTCTCGTGATCGCCATCGTGGGCGGCATCGCCCTCTCCGCGGTCGGCATCCTGGCCTAGTCGCGACCAAACGCCTAAGCGCTTTCCCCCGGGGGCCTGCCTGGCATCCCATACCCCAGGCAGGCTTCCATCCCCAAAATGCGACAATGGGACAGTCCCTTTGTCGCATCCTCAATGGGCCGGCGACTCGGTCCAAACCACGGTAACCCTGCGAGCGCCCGGCAATGTGGCGCCGCAAAAATCGAAAGGAATGTGTCAGATGTACGAGATCGACCTTAACCTCCCTAAGCAGATCGTCGCTGACGTCCTGTCCAACCACGAGATCCACAGCGTCGCCTTCGTCGGCTGCGGTGCCTCCATGTCCGACCTTTACCCCGCCAAGTACTTCCTGGCCAACAACACGGACAAGCTGAACGTTCAGATCTTCACCGCTAACGAGTTCAACTACGACACGCCTTCCTGGGTCAACGAGCACACCTTCGTGATCACCTGCTCCCTCGGTGGCTCCACGCCCGAGACCGTCGAGGCCAACAAGACCGCCAAGAAGCACAACTGCCCGGTCGTCTCCCTCACCAACAAGGCTGGCTCCGCTCTGACCGTCGACGCCGACCACGTCATCGTCCACGGCTTCCACGCCAACTACGCTGCCAAGTGCGAGAAGCCCGGCTACGCCATCGCTCTTGCTCTCGAGATCCTTCAGCAGACCGAGGGTTATGACCACTACGAGGACATGATCACCGGCCTCACCAACATCTTCGATCTCTGCGAGAACGCCGCTCAGCACTGCAAGAAGCTCGCCAAGAAGTTCGCCGAGGACTTCAAGGACGACAAGATGATCTACTTCATGGCTTCCGGTGCCTCCGAGAAGATGGCTTATTCTCACGCCGCCTTCCTGTTCACCGAGATGCAGTGGATCGACGCCGCCGCCTACAACACCGGCGAGTACTTCCACGGCCCGTTCGAGGTTTCCACCGAGGGTAAGCCCTACGTCTTCTTCATGTCCGATGGCGCCACCCGTCCGATGGACGCCCGCGCCCTCACCTTCCTTGAGCGCATGGGCGCCAAGGTCGCTCTGATCGACTCCAAGGACTACGGCCTGGCTGACGCCGTGCCCGCGAGCGTCATCACCTACTTCAACCCGCTGCTGCACCTCGCCGTTATGCGCGAGTACGGCAACCAGATCGCCGAGGCCCGTCAGCACCCGCTGACCATGCGTCGCTACATGTGGAAGCTTTCCTACTAATCACAAGTAAGTAGACCTTACGGGTTGATTGAGAGGGGATGGGGTTTGCGCCCCGTCCCCTTTTTTGCTCTGGGGAGGGCGTATCCGTCGCGCCACAAAACCCCAGATAAAACCTACCAAAATAAACCTGTCCCTTTTTGGCAGGTGGGAGGAGATGCGTATGATCAAAGCAGTGCTGTTTGACATGGACGGCGTGCTGGTCGATACCGAGTGGTTCTACAACCGTCGTCGCGTGGCGTTTATGGAGGAGAAGGGGTTCCACTTTGACGAGATCCCCGATCTTTCGGGGTCTAACGAGCCGGCCATTTGGGAGGCGCTGGTGCCCGACGATGTTGAGCTGCGCGAGCGTCTGCGCGTGGAGTACAAGCAGGTCTATAGCCCGGACCATCCCGTTCCGTATGCCGAGCTGCTCAACGAGCAGACGGAGCCGGTGATGCGCGCACTGCACGAGCGCGGCGTGAAGTGTGCCATCGCGAGCTCGTCCTATCGCGAGTTGATCGACGAGCTGGTGGAGATTGCCGGTATCGCCGATGTGCTGGACTACACCATCAGCGGTCACGAGTGCAGTGCGTTTAAGCCCGACCCCGAGATCTACCTGCGTGCCATGGAGGCGCTAGGGGTGGAGCCTGCCGAGTGCCTGGTTATAGAGGATTCGCCTTTGGGCATCGAGGCTGGTAAGCGCTCCGGCGCCCGCGTCCTGGCGCTGCGTCCGCACGAGGGTGTCAACCTCGATCAATCGCGAGCCGATGCCGTTATCGATAATCTGACCGACATTTTGGCCGCTTTGTAGCGTCAATCCGCCGCGAGAAGCACTGATTCACGCGTCTTTTGCTGCGGATTGGCTTAATTTGTCATCTATTTGGATCCGTTTGGCTTCGATTCGGACTAAGTGAGTAGACTTTTTGGTGCAAGACGAGCACAAAGCGCATCTGCTCTAGTAAAACCGCAGGTCACAGGGGTGGCGGTTTTGGGTGTGCTCTGCAGGTCGCGTAAAGTCTACTCACTTGTTATTTGGGCCTTTGGTCGTGGGGTTGCTGGTCCCGCTTTGGTTGTCGAGGGAGGGTGAATTGAAGCGCCCTCGCATGCTCCGTGCTACAATCGCCGACATGCCTCACAACCAGATTTGCCTTCGAAAGGAGCCCGCGTGGCGAACGCCATCGATCAGCTCATGGACCGCGTGCTCGTGCTCGGCCGCCTTACCATCGTCCGCCGCGCCATTACTGCCGTGGCGGTCACGATTTCCGCCGTTCTCCAGACATTCCTGATCCAGGCGTTCATTCAGCCCGCCGACCTGCTTCCGAGCGGTCTTACCGGCGTTGCGGTCCTGCTCGATCGCGTTACCTCGCTGGGTGGCGTTCACATCGATATTTCGCTCGGTATGCTCGCGCTCAACATCCCCGTGGCGCTCCTATGCTGGAGCGGCATTAGCAAGCGCTTCGTCATCTTCTCGATGATGCAGGTCGTGCTCTCGTCGCTGTTCCTCAACGTCTTTCACTTCGCTCCATTTTTGGGCGACAAGATCATGCTCATCATTTTTGGCGGCGTGGTCTCGGGTCTGGGCGCTGCCATCGCACTTAAATCCGGCGCATCCACCGGCGGCACCGACTTTATCGCGCTGTGGGTTTCCAACCACACGGGCAAGACCATCTGGGGCGTCATCTTTGGTTTCAACTGCTTTATCCTGGCGATCTTTGGCTTTATGTTTGGCTGGGACAAGGCGGCGTATTCCATCGTGTTCCAGTTTATTTCGACCAAGACCATCGACAGTTTCTATCGTCGCTACGATCGCGTGACGCTGCAGATCACGACGCGTAAGGCAGACGAGGTCATGACTGCCTACGTAAACCATTTTCAGCACGGCATTAGCTGCGCCGAGGTCGTCGGCGGATATAGCCGCGAAAAGATGTACCTGCTGAACACCGTTGTCTCGACCTACGAGAGTCAGGACATTATCAAGCTGGTGTGCGACGTTGATCCCGGCGCGGTGATCAATGTGTTCCACACGCTCAACTTTGTGGGCGGCTGGTGGGGCGGTCATGTCGACGAGCCCATGCCCACGGCCGTTCCCGATCCCGACAAGCCCGCACGCATGGCCAGCAGGCAGGCGCGCCTCAGCGAACAGGACAGCCTGCAGCAGGACGACGGCAAGTAGGGTATTGGCATTTTGCCGGTCCTGCGCAACCCATCCGAACGAGCCCCCCGAAAGCCCCGTTGCTTTCGAGGGCTCTCGTTTGCCCAGATAAAACCTACCAAAATGAAGCTGTCGCTTTTTGGTAGGGAGGGTGTATCGTTTTATCATTATGAGGTAATATGAAACTAGACGTTATATACGTATTAGTTATTTCGATATTTCGATAAGAGTGATTAGATATGCCTGCGCCCAAAAATGCACCGCTTTACCAGCAGATTTACGACGAAATCAAGGATGCGATCGAGAAAGGTGTTTATGCACCCAAGGAACGTATTCCGTCCGAGCTTGAGCTAGCCGAGCAGTACGACGTGAGCCGCATTACGGTGCGCCGCGCTGTCGAGGAGCTGTGCTCCGATGGCTACCTGGTTAAGCAGCAGGGCCGTGGCACCTTTGTCTCCACGCCGCACATCAACCGTCAGTTTCACGCCTCGACGCTGCAGGCGTTTACCGCGCTGTGTGCCGGCAACGGCATGAAGGCCGGTGCGCACGTGATCGATCGCCAGATCGTTCCGGCGCGCCAAAACGAGATGGAGTTCTTTGGCCTGCAGAAGGATGCGCTGCTGCTGCATATCAAGCGCGTGCGTACGGCCGACGGCGAGCCCATCTTTGAGGAGAACATCTTTGTGCCGTTTGATGCCTACCGCGAGCTGTTGACGGCCGATCTTGAGGACAAGTCGATTTTTGCCGAGGTCGAGCGTGTTGGCGGAACGCCGATTGTCTCGGTTGGCTACCGCACGGTCGAGGCCGTTCGTGCCAATACCGAGCAGGCGGCCGAGCTGGGCATTGCTCCGCACGATCCGCTGCTCAACCTGCGTGCCGGCTTCACGGGCCCCAATGGCGAGCCGGTCCTGATGGGTAAGCAGTACTACGTGGGATCGCGCTACGTTATGGTCATGTAGGGTTGGTTCCGCCGTTCTGACGAACGGCGGACCGGTCGACGCTGCAAACGCCCCTAAGCGGCAATCTGACGTTCAATCGTCGGTCGCGTACAAAAGTACGCTTCCCTCCTCTTTCACGTCACCTTGCTCGCCTAGGGGCGTTTTCGCTGACTTATGCTCAACCAGCGACGTTTTCACGCTCTTCCGGAAAGTGTCCAAAAATCCACGCTCGTCCGCCTTAGACCGTATTGCCCGTGGCCGTCAGCCGTTCGACGCTGGTCCGCGTGGCGGCGTATAATCGGCGGCAGATGACTTGGACGTTAGGAAACCATGACCGATAGCATGCAGCAGATGGCGCTCGACACGCTCGGCGCCTATTTTGGCTACACCTCGTTTCGCCCGGGGCAGGACCGCATGGTCGATGCGATCCTCGCCGGTCGCGATGCGCTGGGCGTTATGCCCACGGGCGCCGGCAAGTCCATTTGCTACCAGGTGCCCGCGCTCATGCTGCCCGGCATCACCTTTGTGGTGAGTCCGCTGCTGTCGCTTATGGAGGACCAGACCCGTGCGTTGCTCGCGGCGGGTGCGCGACCCAGCTATCTCAACTCCAGCCTTACCCCAGCCCAGCAAAACACCGTGCTCAAGCGGGCGCGCGAGGGTCGCTACCAGCTTATGTACGTGGCGCCCGAGCGCCTGCTCGAGCCGCGCTTTTTAGCCTTTGCGCAGGAAGCCGCGGCGGACGGCGGCATTGGCGTGCCGCTCGTGGCCATTGACGAGGCCCACTGCGTGAGCCAATGGGGCCAGGATTTCCGCCCCGCCTATCTGCAGATTCGTGAATTCATCGATTCCCTGCCGCAGCGCCCCATCGTGGCGGCCTTTACCGCTACGGCGACCGAGCGCGTGCGCGCGGATATCCAGCAGATGCTCGGCCTGCAAAACCCCGCGACGGTGGTGACGGGCTTCGATCGCAAGAACCTCTACTTTGGCTGCGAGGAGATGGGCGACAAGGCCAAGGCCGTGTGGGTGCGCGACTACGTGATCGCGCATTCGAGCGAGAGCGGCATCGTGTATTGTTCGACCCGCAAGACAGTTGATGCGCTGGCGGGCGAGCTTGCCGAAGCGCTGGGCCCCAGCGGCATTCGCGTTGGCCGCTACCATGCCGGCATGGGCAACGACGCCCGTCGCCAAAGCCAGCGCGCCTTTATCGACGACGATATCCAGGTGATGGTTGCCACCAACGCCTTTGGCATGGGCATCGACAAGCCCAACGTGCGCTACGTGATCCACAACAACGTGCCCGAGAGCATCGAAGCCTACTACCAGGAGGCGGGCCGCGCCGGCCGCGATGGCGACCCGGCCAGCTGCTACTTGCTGTGGAACGGCAACGATTTTCGCATGCGCCGCTTTCTGATCGACCGCGGCGATGCTGCCGATGAGGCGCTCGACGACGAGCAGCGCGCGTGGGCGCTCCAGAATCGATATCGTCTGCTCAGCCAGATGGAGGGCTACTGCAATACCACCGGCTGCCTGCGCGAATACATGCTGCGCTACTTTGGCGACGAGGCCGCGGCCGAGCATGCTGCTTCGGCTGGCGCGGGCGGCACCGCCATGGACGACGTCGAGGGCTGCGGCAACTGCAGCAATTGCCTCACGCAGTTCGAGGTCGAGGACGTCACCGATATGGCCCGCGCTGCCGTGCGCTATGTGGCCACGCGTCCCATGCGCTTTGGCAAGTCGCTGATCGCCGACGTGCTCCACGGCGGCAACACCGAGCGCATTCGCCAGATGCATCTGGATGAGGACCGCGGCTACGGTGAGCTGTCGAGCGAATCGGTCGGGCGCATCAAGGACATCATCGGCCAGCTGTGCGGCCGCGGCTATCTGGCTACCTCGCAGGGGCAGTACCCGGTCGTTGGCCTGGGCCCGCGTGCCGGCGAGGTCGAGGACGAGGCGTTTGCCTTTACCGTTAAGCGTCGCGCGTCCAAGCGCAAGGCCTCGGCCCGCGCCCGCCG
>CABTZA010000071.1 GCA_902489225.1 uncultured Collinsella sp. | reverse complement strand
GGCTTATCCCGCAGTTTTTGCGCCGCGGTCGTACGGTGCTTGCGGTGCAGGATGCGATTGATGTGCCGGGCCGCGCGCCGGCCGACCCCGTGCGCTCGCACCTGCGGGCGTCGAGCGTATTGATGGGCTGGGGCATGGAAGATTCGCTGGAGTGCGCGGACGCGATGCGCTCGCGCGGGTGGGGTGCCGCGACGCGTCGTACGACGTATGCGCGGTATCGACTGGGGCGCAGCGACGTTGCCGCGCTGGTTGGGCTTGCGTTGTTTGGCGTGGCCACGGCGGCAGTGGCGTGGACCGCGACGACGCAGTATTCGTTTTATCCGCAGCTCTCGGTGCCGGCGCCGTGGCCGGGCTATGTCGTGTACGCTGCCTGGATGGTGCTGCCTTGTGCGTTGCATGCGATTGATGAGAAGAGGTTTGGCTGATGGCTCGGTTTGATAGGAGCTCGGCGGCGGGTGTGGCATATGGCTCGGCCGCGCCGGCGATTGAGGTGCGAGGCCTTAGTTTTGCCTATCCCGGGGCCGAGGCACCGGTGCTCGAGGGACTTGATTGGCGTGTTTCCCAAGGTGCGTTTGCGCTGCTTGTTGGCGGTACCGGGTCGGGCAAATCGACGCTGCTGTCGCTGCTCAAGCCCGAGATCGCTCCGGCGGGTACGCGCTCCGGCGAGCTGCGCGTGCTGGGCGAGCCCGTCGCCGACATGGACGTGCGGGCATCGGCGGAGCGCGTGGGTTATGTGTTCCAGGATCCCGAGAACCAGATCGTGTGCGAAACCGTGTGGCACGAGATGGCGTTTGGCCTGGAAAACTTGGGGCTAGCGCGCGACGAAATGCGCCGTCGCGTAGCTGAGACCAGCTATTTCTTTGGGCTGGAAGATTGGCTTCACCGCGATACTGACATGCTTTCGGGTGGGCGCAAACAGTTGCTGTCGTTGGCGGCCGTTCTGACGCTACGCCCGCGCGTGCTGCTGCTCGACGAGCCCACGTCTCAGCTCGATCCCGTTGCCGAGAAGAATTTTCTGCACGCGCTGTTTCGCGTGAACCGTGAGCTGGGCTGCACGGTTGTTGTGGCGACGCATCAGCCGCGGCCGATGCTCGAGTATGCGACGTGTGCGTACCGGATTGAGGGCGGCCGCGTGCGCGAGGTGGCGGATATGGCTTCTTTGGGACGCCGAGAATCGCTGTTTTCCGATGACATGTTGGGGTGGGGTGCCATCCGATGTGCAAAAACAGGAGTATTCAGCAGGCGTGAGGACAGTTTGGGCTCTCTGGAGTCGCCCGTGGACGCATCGAGCTCGAAAAAAAGTTCGGAATTGGACAAATCGTCCGAATTTGTGGCGCAAACGTCGCTCAAGAACGGCTCGGAAGCCTTCCCGCGCACGGATGGAAGCAGAATACTCCAAAAAATGCACGCTGGGTCGGCTACCACCCTGGCAGGGAGCTGGTTTCGCTACGATCGCGCGGGCGGTTGGGTGCTGCGCGGGCTCGATGCGTCGCTTTCGGCTGGCGCGGTGCATGCGGTTGTTGGCGGTAACGGCTGCGGCAAGTCGACAATGCTTTCGGTGCTGGCGAAGACCGCCAAGCTGCAGCGCGGCCGCATGATGCGCGGAGCGGCCTCGGCGGCGCTGCTGCCTCAGAATCCCAAAGCATTGCTGGTTGCCGAGACGGTTCGCGATGAGCTGATGGAATGGGCCTCGACCTGCGGATACGGCGAGGATATGGCGCGGGAGCGCGCGGTGAGTCTGGGGCTCGCGGGCTTAGGGGAACGCCACCCCTATGACCTTTCGGGCGGACAGCGCCAACTGCTTGCGTTGGCAAAGCTACTGCTAATCGGCCCCGAACTGCTATTGCTCGATGAGCCCACCAAGGGTCTGGACCTGGCCAGCCGCCGCATCATCGCCCGCGCCCTGCGCGACCATGCGCGGGCTGGCGGCACCGTCATCATGGCTACGCACGATTTGGACTTTGCCGAGCAGGTAGCCGACGACATCGCCATGATGTTTGACGGCGAGATTGCCTGCGTGGAGTCCCCGGCCGACTTCTTTGCCGACAACGTGTTCTATAGGGCGTGATGGGATGACGGACTGTCGTTTCTCGCGCTTGCTTGCAAAACTGGAGATCCCGCTGCTGCTGGCGGTGCCAGCCGTGATGGCTGCGGCGTTGCTGGCGGGCGTTGAGCAGGCGGCGCTTGCCATGCTTGTCGTGGTGGCGCTGGTGCTTGCGCTGTTCTTTGCGGGTTACGAGGCGTCGCGCCCGGGCCTGCGCCAGATTATGCCCACGCTGGTGTTGGCGGCGTTGGCCGCGGCGGGGCGCATCTTGTTTGGCCCCATTCCCGACTTTAAACCGGTGAGCGCCATCGCCATTATCGCGGGGGCGACGCTTGGTCGCCGCAATGGTTTTATGGTTGGCGCGCTGGCGGCGCTGACCAGCAATTTCTTTTTTGGGCAGGGCATGTGGACGCCGTGGCAGATGTACGCCTGGGGTCTGGTTGGTTATGTTGGCGGCGCGCTGGCGTATGCGGGTGCGTTCGACCGCGTCGACGGCACCGTGCGCATGCCAGCGCTGCTGGCGTACGGCTTTGCGTCGGGCCTGCTCTATGGCGTCGTGATCAACGCGTATGACATCATTGGTTTTGTACAGCCGCTTACTTGGGCGGGTGCCGTGGCGCGTCTTGCCACGGCAGTGCCGTTCGATATTACGCACGGCCTTGCGACCTGCGTGTTCTTGGCCGCCTTGTACAAGCCTTGGTGCCGTCGCATTAACCGTGTCGTCGTGAAATACGGGCTGTAAGGCATTTCGCGTTTCCTCGCGAACTTGCGGTGGAATAGTTCTCGTTTTTGGCTATTTGCTGCCCAAACAGGAACTATTCCACCGCAGCTTATAGGGGGAGAGGGGTCACATGATCTGTTTTCCTCCGTCCCCCAGGAATTACTTGGGGCTAGAGCTCTAGCGTGAGGGTGACGGGGCAGTGGTCACTGCCAAAGATGTCGCCGCGGATACCGGTGTCGCGTACGTTGTCGGCGATTGCGTCGCTTACCAGGAAGTAGTCGATGCGCCAGCCTGCGTTGTTCTTACGGGCATTAAAGCGGTAGCTCCACCAGCTGTAGACGCCCTCGACGTCGGGGTTTGCCGCGCGCCAGGTATCGGTAACCCCGCCGTTGAGCAGCTCGGTAAACTTGCCGCGCTCCTCGTCCGAAAAGCCTGCGTTGCCGCGGTTGGACTTGGGGTTCTTAAGGTCGATCTCCTCGTGCGCCACGTTAAAGTCGCCGCAAGTTACGACGGGTTTGCCGGTCTCGCACTCGAGCGCGTTCAAAAAGCCGCGGTAGGCATCGTCCCAGGCCATACGCACGTCGATGCGCGCGAGCTCATTTTGCGCGTTGGGCGTATAGACGTCGACAAACCAAAACTTGTCGAACTCGAGCGCACAGACGCGGCCCTCGGTTGCGGCTTGGGCAACGAGCTCGGCGGCCTCGCCCTCGCCGGCGTAGGGCAGCAGCGCGTCGGCGCGCAGCACGCGTAGCGGCTCCTGGCGGCTAAAGACCGCGGTGCCCGAATAGCCTTTGCGCTCGGCGTAGCTCCAGGTTTGGTGATAGCCGGGCAGGTCGATATCGACCTGGCCCTCCTGCAGCTTGGTCTCCTGCAGCGCCAGGATATCGACGTCGAGTTCTTGCGCGATCTGGATAAAGCTCGGGTCCTTTTTGAGCACGGCGCGCAGGCCGTTGACGTTCCACGAGGCGAAAGTGTAAGTCTGAGGCATGGTGTCCTTTCGACGGGGTTGGCAGGCTTAAGATTAGCGCAACAGGGGCGGGGTGGGCTCCGCGCATGCTGACTTAAAGGACGCATGCTGGGACGTCGCTCAACGCTGCCCGACCAACATGGACGGAGGACAAACATGACGCAAGCGATAACAGATCCCAAGCAGGCCTCCGCCGCGCTGGCGGAGCTGTTCAATACCCACGAGCGCGTGGTGTTCTTTGGCGGCGCGGGCGTTTCCACGGCAAGCGGCATTCCCGATTTCCGCAGCGTGGACGGCCTGTATCACCAGCAGTTTTCCTATCCGCCCGAGACCATGCTCTCGCACAGCTTTTACAAGGCACACCCGGCCGAGTTCTTCGACTTTTACCGCACCAAGATGATCGCGCCTGGCGCCAAGCCTAATCGCTGCCACACCAAGCTGGCCGAGCTGGAACGCGCGGGCAAGCTCAGTGCCGTGGTGACGCAAAACATCGACGGCCTGCACCAGGCGGCCGGCTCGCAGCGCGTGTTCGAGCTGCATGGCTCGGTCCACCGCAATATCTGCCAGGCGTGCGGCGCGGTCTATGGTGCCGAGTGGATTTGCTCGCGCGAGCACGAGGACGCCGCGGGCGTGCCCGTGTGCCCCGCGTGCGGAGGTCGCATCAAGCCCGATGTGGTGCTCTACGAGGAGCCGCTCAACGAGCATGTGTTGACCGGTGCCGTTGCCACCATCGCCGCGGCCGATGCCCTCATTGTAGGCGGGACCTCGCTCGTGGTGTATCCGGCGGCGGGCCTTACACGCTACTTTACCGGCGATACACTGGCCATATGCAACCTTGCCCCCACCGATCAGGATGCAAATGCCGACCTGCTGATTTCTTGCGACATCGCGGCCGCGTTTGCGTTCTAGCCCGCGCGCGCGGATACAATAGAAAGACTGAGTGCAAAGCGACCCCGCCGCCAGCTCCCCAAGCTCGGCGGCGTGGGCATTTTAGGAGGATGTTCATGGCGAACGACAGCAAGACATGGCGGTGCGGAAAGTATGAGCTCAGCTTTGACCGTCCGCGCATCATGGGCGTCCTCAACGTGACGCCCGATTCGTTTAGCGACGGCGGGGAGCACTTCGACCCGGATGCCGCCATCGAGTATGGCCTGGCGATGCTCGACGCCGGCGCCGACATCATCGACGTGGGCGGCGAGTCTACGCGCCCCGGCTTTACCCCGGTCAACCCCGACGAGGAGGCTCGCCGCGTGCTGCCCGTGGTGCGCGCGCTGGCCAAGGAGGGCGCCATCGTCTCGATCGACACGCGTCACGTGGCGGTTGCCAAGGCGGCCGTGCGCTGCGGCGCCTCGATCGTCAACGACGTGACCGGCTTTACCGACCCCAAGATGGTCGAGTTTGTTAAGACGAGCGCCTGCGGCGTCATCGTGATGCATGCCGGCGAGGTCGCCGCGCCCGCGCGCACGCACGCAACGGTGCAGCTCGATACCTCGGCAGCGGCGTTTGTTGCCGAGAAGGCACGCGAAGCGGCTGCCGAGGCCGCGCGCGAGGCCGAGAAGCCGGCCCGTCGCCGTCGCGGCAAGTTGCTGGGCGAACCTAAGCCGGAGGCCAAGCTTCCGGGCGGCGTGGTGCAGCCCTCGTTGCCGTTTGGTGAACCGGAGCCCACGTCTGAGCCCGCAAGCGAGCAGGAGGCGCCCGCCGTCGAGCAGGCTACTGCCGCCGAGACCGTCGCACCCGCGCCCGAGGCCGCGCCCGCAGCCACCGAGGCCGCATCGGAGCCCAATGACCACCTGGCCGCCATGATGCGCCGCAGCGCCCGCCGCGAGGAAGCCTACGTGGCCACCTCGCAGCTCCGCCGCTTCACCCTGCCCGATTCGGCGCCCATCATGCGCCGCGTCATGGGCTTTCTGTCCGACCAGGCTCGCGCGCTCATCCACGCCGGCGTGTCGCGCGACCGCATCTGCATCGATCCCGGTCCTGGCTTTGGCAAGACGGCCAACGAGGATATCGTCATCCAGCGCGAGACCGCCAAGATGGCATCGCTGGGCTATCCGCTCATGTGCGCCGTGTCGCGCAAGCGCTTTGTGGGCGCCGTCTCGGGCGTGACCGAGGCCGCCGAGCGCGATGCCGCCACGTTTGGTGTGTGCCTGGGTGCGATCCAGGCCGGCGCCAACATCGTGCGCGTGCACGACGTCGCCGGCTTTGCGCAGTTCCTGAACGGCTACTGGGCTGTCGCCAAGCCGCAGCCGCGCCGTGCGTTTGTGGCCGTGGGCTCCAACCTGGGGCATCGCTGTGACAACATCCGCGCCGCGCGCGACATGATCGCCGAGATTCCGCTCACCTGCGTGTCCAACTGCTCGCGCATCTACGAGAGCGAGCCGGCCTACGAGACGCGCCAAGACGCGTTCGCCAACGCCGTCATCGAGATCAAGACCGAGCTGGCGCCGCTGGTGCTGCTCGACGAGCTCATGAAGATCGAGGCCGAGCTGGGCCGCGACCGTTCCAAAAAGGCCAAGGCCAACGGCCCGCGCACTATCGACCTGGACCTGCTGTGGATGGATGGCGAGACCCACGGCGGCAAAAAACTGCGCCTGCCGCATCCGCTGATCGGCGAGCGCGACTTTGTGCTGGTGCCGCTCGAGGACCTGATGCACGACCCGGCGCGGTTCTTCCGCTACAACGGCGTCGAGGTCAAGGAGCCCGAGGATCGCGTGGGCCATATCGTGGGCGAATTGGGGCGTATGTAGATGATCGAGATGAATGCTGTTGCCGCCGGTACCGAGCTCGACGCGGCGCGTGACGCGGGCCGCGAGGGCGTGTCCGCGGGCTGGTGCGCGTGGAGCGCGGGCGATGCTTCGCTGACGTTTTCGCTGGTCGTGCGCCCCGATGTGAATATGCACGCCTTCCACGGCCTGCCGTTTGTGGCCGCGATGGGCATGATGGATGCGCTCGTGGGCACGGCTTCGACGCCGGGGTTGGGCCTTGCCGGCAAGGTGGGTATCCAGTGGCCGAGCGATATCGTGTGCGGTGCGCCTGCGTTTGAGACGTCACTCGCGCGCGTTGCCGTGAACGGCGGTGCCGGTGCCGCGGGTATGTTTGCCGCGGTGACGGTGGATGTTGAGCGTGCGGCGCTGGGTGAGCTTGGCGTGGATATGGCAGATGAGGCGCTGATCGAGGCATTGGCCGCCGCCGTGCTGGTCCGCGTGGACACCTGGGCAGTTGCCGCCAACACGCCGCAGGGCGCCGCCGGCCCGCTGGCTCCGGTGCTGGGCGAGTACTTTGACATGGTGCCACTGCTGGGTCGTCAGGTCGCGGCGGTGTCGCCCAGCGGTTTGCCGCTTGCGGTCGGTGTGTTTGCGGGCCTGGACATCTGGGGTCGCGCGACCATCAAGACCGATGCCGGCGAGCAGGAGTTTCCGCCCGAGGCCGTACGGATTCGCGGACTGTAACGCGAGGCGCCCGCGCTCAAAGATAGCGATGACAACAAGACCCTCCTCGGCTGTGCCGGGGAGGGTCTTTACGCGACTACAGGGTGGCATCGCGGTTCTATTCCTCAAAATTGAAAATATTTCGATTTTGAGGAATAGAATTAAGCCAGCTCGGCCTTTAACGAGGTATATTCGTTGCAGAGTCTATTCCTCAAAACTGAATAATTTTCGTTTTTGAGGAATAGCGATAGAAGACCGCAGGGAGGCACCAATGAAACTCATCAATAGAACGTCATATATGGACACGTTGACGAGCCTTATTGGCGTACCGGACATCAAGGTCATAACGGGCATTCGCCGTAGCGGTAAGTCAAAATTGCTCGAGGCCCTCCGCGATTACGTGGAGGCAAATCTGTCCAATTCGAATGTCATCCATATCAATTACAACCTCGACGAGTTCGAGGGCCTGCTCGAATATCATGCCCTGCTCGCCTATGTGAAAGAGCATCGAGTGTCCGACAAGCAAAACTTCCTGCTTATCGACGAGGTTCAGATGTGCGACGGCTTTGAACGCGCGATCAACAGCCTCCATGCATCCGAGCAGTACGACATCTTCATCACCGGATCGAACGCCTTTTTGCTGTCGAGTGATCTGTCGACGCTCTTTACGGGGCGCACGTTCGAGATCGAGGTTTTCCCATTCTCGTTTGAGGAGTATCGCTTCTATAGTGACGAGGGCGAGGTCGATCGCGACTTCGATGAGTACGCGAGAACCGGCGGTATGTCCGGCTCTTACCCTTATCCACTGCAGGAGCAGCGCTACCAATATCTCTCCAATGTCTTCAAAACGCTCATCGTGAGGGATATCGTGCAGCGGCATAACGTGAGAAACGAATCGGCACTGCTGCGCATTGCCGATTACATGATGGACAACGTTTCCAACATTACGTCGGCACGCAACATTACTGATGCATTAAATGCGGATGGGCTAAAGATTACGAACAAGACGGTCGGCACGTACATGGGGTACCTGTGCGATGCGTTTGCCTTCTATAAAGTTCGTCGGTACGACATTCGCGGCAAAAAATACCTTAAGAGCGGCGAGAAATATTACCTGGCAGACCACGCGTTCAAATACGCACTGCTCGGTACACGTGATATGGATTGGGGACGCGTATACGAGAACATGGTGGCCATCGAGCTGCTGCGCCGCGGATACGAGGTATACGTCGGTGTGCTCTATAAAAAGGAAATTGACTTTATAGCAATTAAGCGAAGCGAGAAGCTCTACATTCAGGTGAGCGACGACATCAGCTCGGATAAGACATTTGAACGCGAGATTTCGCCACTGCTGAGCATTGGCGACGCGTACCCCAAGATGATTCTCGCCCGAACGCATCACGAGGCCACGGACCGCAATGGGGTGCAGATCGTGGACCTGGCGAGGTGGCTATGCGGCGAGGCGTAGCAGAAAGCCTATTCCTCAAAACTGATAAATTTTCGATTTTGAGGAATAGGATTGGCGGCTGGTTGCTGCGACCTGGCGTTTACTCTATCCCAGCTCCTGCATGCGGCGGTAGATTTCGCAGATACCCTTGATGGTGAGCTGTCCGTCGACCACGTCGAAGGCATCGGTCGAATCGGCGACGATGCCGGCGAGACCGCCCGTGGCGATAACGGTGACATCCTCGCGGCCCAGCTCGCGTTTCATGCGCGCGACCAGGCCCTCGGCCATGGCGGCAGCGCCCACCACGGCGCCGACCTTGATGCATTCCTCGGTGTCGCGGCCGATGGCGTGCTCGGGCGCCTCGAGCGGCACGCTGGCGAGCTTGGCGGCGCGGGCGGCAAGCGCGTCCATGGAGATGCGGATGCCCGGCGCGATCGCTCCGCCAATGTAATAGCCGTCCTCATCGATGACGTCGATATTGGTCGCGGTGCCAAAGTCCACCACGATTGCCGGCGCGCCGTAGAAAGTTTCGGCCGCAACGGCGTTGGCGACGCGATCGGC
>CABTZA010000070.1 GCA_902489225.1 uncultured Collinsella sp. | reverse complement strand
GAACGAAAAGCTCATCGACAAGCCCATCGCCCGCGACCGCCACGACAGCCGCAAGATGCGCGTCGGTGCCAGCGGCAAGCCGTCGCAGACGCGCGTGAAGGTGCTCAAGCGCCTTAAGAGCCGTCGTGGCCTGCCCACGCGTTCGTATATCGATGTTGAGCTGCTCACCGGTCGCAAACACCAGATCCGTGTGCACCTGGCCAGCGAGCGTCACCCCCTGGTTGGCGACGACCTGTACGGAACGCCGCGCCCCTGCGGCCTGATGCTCCACGCCCACAGCGTGTCCTTCACGCATCCCGTAACCGGCGAGCACATCCACATCGAAGCCCCCTGCCCCTGGGAGCCCTAAACCACCACAATGGGGACAGGCACCTTTGTGGTGGTTTTGCCGCAATGGTTCAACCGCGGTCCCAAAATGTCTCGATCTGTAACAGTTAGAACCCATTTTCCGGTCTATCTGTTACAGATCGAGACATTCAAATCCCCCTTAAGGGAAAATCTCAATCTGTAACACCTAGCCCACTTTTAACGGTCCAGTTGTTACAGACTTAGACAAACCGGCAGACAACGAAAGCGGCAACGCCCGTGATGGACGTTGCCGCTTTTCTATTGAGAAAACTACTCGGTTTTCGTTACTAACCACCACAATGGGGACAGGCACCTTCGTGGTGGTTTTGGCCTTGTCTCGCTGTTAGACAGTGATGACGTTGTCCATTGCCCGGTACTTGGCGGGGACCTCGCCCGCAGTGATAATCGTTGCGTCGCGGAAGTCCGCGAACTTGACGGGCGCCACCATGCCAAATTTACTGGCGTCCGAGATTACAAAGCGTTTGGCGGTATGGCGCATCGAGATACGCTTGACCTGTGCTTCCTCGATATCGGGCGCCGTGAAGCCCTGCTCGGCGGCAATGCCGTTAGAGCCCCAAAAGCCACAGTTGAAGTTGTAGCGGTCTAAGGTTGCCAAGGCATCGGGGCCAACGAGCGCCTCGGTCTCGGGTTTGAGCTCGCCGCCCAACACCACGGTACGCATGCCGCGCAAAGCAAGGTGCTGAGCATGGAGCACGGAATCGGTCACATAGGTGACATCTTCAAGGTGTGGAAGATGCTCGATGAGCCTCAGCGTCGTCGAGCCCGAGTCGATGTATACAAAGCTCTCGGGCTCCACAAGCGCCGCCGCACGGGCGCAGATACGCTCCTTGTCGTCGTTATGGAGGTCGCTGCGCTCATTAAGCGTTAGGTCGCGCGTCACGTGCGCGCGCTCAAGACTCGTCGCTCCACCGTGGACCTTGGCGATGCGATGAGCTCGGTCGAGCGTCTGCAGGTCGCGCCGAATGGTAGACGCCGTCACGCCCAGGGCTTCGGCAAGCTCCGGCACGGTAACCGAGCCGGCCTGCTGCACCATCGACACGATCGCGTTGAGCCTATCTTCCGCAAGCATCGCTTACTCCTCCTCGGGGTACACAACTCCCCAGTCGGCGCGGAGCTTGGTCATAAGCTCCATAACATCAGAAGCATAATCCAGCAGCTCGCGCTTGGAGTCGTCGCCGGCAACGGCCTTCTCCAGGTCGGCCATCTCATAGCACAGGGCGTAAGCCTCGGTGCCGGCGTGGACCTCCTCGCGGTGGCCGTCCGCAGTCCACACGATGGTCGCGTGATCGGCACGCGGATATTCATTGACCTCGATGTAGCACTTGTCGAAGCTGATGACCGAGCGCTTGGGCTGCTTGGAGTGGAGCGTAAGGCTCACAACACCCAGCTGCTGCTCGGCATTACGGCAGACGATGCCGCCCGCAACGTCCACGCCGGTCTCACAGGTGTTGCCCAGCGAGACAACCTCAGCGGGTTGGCTGGCCATAAACAGGCGCATGACAGACAGGGCATACACGCCAATGTCGAGCATGGCGCCGCCGGCGAGACTACGGTTGTAGAAGCGATTGGTCAGATCGCCGTACTCCTTATAGCTACCAAAGTTGAGCTGAGCAAGGTTCATGTGGCCAAACTCGCCGGCATCCATGCGGCGGTGCAGCTCCTGATACAAGGGCATGTGGAGCACCGTAGTGGCGTCCATGAGGACCACGTTGTGCTCGTCGGCAATGGCACGCGCCTCGTCGAGCTCGGCGGAGTTGAGGGTAATGGCCTTCTCGCAAAGCACGTGCTTGCCAGCCGCCAGAGCGGCGCGCAGGTAGGTGATATGCGTGTTATGCGGGGTGGTGATATAGATCGCGTCGATGTTCGGATCGGCATAGAGGTCCTCGACCGATTCATAGACCTTCTCGATGCCATACTGCTCGGCAAAAGCTTGAGCCTTGGACAGCGTACGGTTGGCGACGCCCGCAAGCTTGCGGCCGGCAAGAGCGAAAGACTGGGCCATCTGGTTGGCGATAACACCGCAACCGATCACAGCCCAGCGGAGCTCGGGGGCCGTAAAGATATCATCGGGGAATGGCCTGTCCTGGACCGAAGCGAACGCCGCCTTAGCGGCTGCTTCGGCGTCGAGCGGAGCCTGTTTGGAATCTGCCATTATGTGCCTCCTGAGTTATCGGAAGTCCTTCATTTCTAACAACCCTATACTCGCACAATTGCGCGCGTATCTGCTCGTGTTTGCGTGCTTATTTGCTTATCGGTCATTATTTAGCCATAGTTGGTAGATGTTTGCGCGGTTATGCGCATTATCGCGCAAGCCTATGCGCGTAAATGCGCATGCAACGATCCTTGTGAAACATAAAGGAGCGGAACACCAAAGCCCTAAAAGACAGAGTAGGCTGTATTACTCCACCCCTCTGGGGGGGCGCAGCCATCAAAGGGCTGTCCCAAACTGCCGGCAGATAGGGACTTACCTAGCTGCCGGCACATAGGGAACGTCCCCAGCTACCGGCGTTTCAACGGCACTTATATAAGTCTGTCCCCAATGAATGCCAAGCGACTTCCACTCATTTAAGTCTGTCCCCAATGAGTGGGATAGAAAAAGGCCCGGGTGCCGTGGGACATCCGGGCCTTTGCTAGCAACTTGATGTTGCGGGCAGCTTAGAACTTGTGGCCGCACTTCTTGCAGACGCGCAGCTTGTTCTTGCCGTCCTTCTCGTGACCGACGCGGGTAACCTTACCGCACTCGGGGCAAACGAGATTGACGTTGGAGGCGTCGATGGGAGCCTCCTGCGAAACGATGCCGCCCTGCTGGTTGGCAGCGTTGGGCTTGACGGCCTTCTTGACGACCGAAACGCCCTCGACAACGACCTTGTTCTCGGCGGGGAGAGCACGCAGGACAACGCCCTGCTTGCCGCGATCCTTACCAGAGAGAACCTGGACCTTATCGCCCTTCTTGATATACATATATCTCCCCTAACTACAGGGTCTCGGGAGCGAGCGAGACGATCTTCATGTACTTCTTGTCACGAAGCTCGCGAGCGACAGGCCCGAAGATACGGGTGCCGACGGGCGAACCATCGTTGTTGATGACAACGCAGGCGTTCTCATCAAAGCGAATGTAGGAGCCATCCTTGCGGCGGATCTCCTTAACGGTGCGAACGACGACGCAACGGACAACGTCCTTCTTCTTGACGTTGGCGCCAGGGGTAGCCTCCTGGACAGCACCGATGAACACATCGCCGATGCCTGCATAACGACGCTTGGAACCGCCAAGCACCTTGATGCAGCGAATCTTGCGAGCGCCGGAGTTGTCGGCGACGTTCAGCATGGTTTGCATCTGAATCATGGTAGATGTTCCTCCGAACTAAGAACCGAAGAGAGGTGCGCAGCCTTTATGCGGCCCGTGGTATGCAAGCCAGGCATACGCACATCTTCGGAAACGTACAAGTCGTAAGAGCGACTGCTTATTTAGCGCGCTCGACGACCTCGATGAGGCGCCAACGCTTCATCTTGGACATAGGACGGGTCTCCATAACGCGGACGGTGTCGCCCACGCCAGCCGTGCACTCCTCGTCGTGAGCGTGCAGCTTCTTGGAGCTGGTCATCATCTTGCCGTACTTGGGGTGACGCTTGCGCTCGGTGATGGTGACAACGATGGTCTTGGCACCGGAGACGGAGGTAACGACACCCGTACGGACCTTACGCGAGTTACGCGAATCAGTCATGTTCTCTCCTTAGGTCCTACTCGGCGACAGCGGACTTCTCCGCTGCGATCTCGCGGGCGCGCTGCTCCGTGAGGACGCGAGCGATGTCCTTCTTCACGGTGTTGACGCGAGCGGTGTTGTCCAGCTGGCTGGTGGCCATCTGGAAACGAAGGTTAAAGAGCTCGGCGCGCATTTCCTTCAGCTTCTCAACGAGCTGAGCGTCCGAGAGCTCACGAATCTCTGCGGGCTTCATTAGTTCTCCTCCTTGGCGGCGGCGGCGTCCTCAGCAGCCCACTTGGCCTCGAGAGCGGCCTCCTCAGCCATCTCCTTCTCGATGCGCTGCTCAGCGTTCTTGGCAGCAACAATCTTGGTCTTGATGGGAAGCTTGTGCTGTGCAAGACGCAGAGCCTCGCGAGCGACCTCCTCGGGCACGCCCTTGACCTCGAACATGATGCGGCCGGGCTTGACGACGGCCACCCACTCCTCGGGGTTACCCTTACCAGAACCCATGCGAGTCTCGGCAGGCTTCTTGGTGATGGGCTTATCGGGGAAGATCGTGATGTAGACACGACCGCCACGCTTCATGTAGCGGGTCATGGCAATACGAGCGGCCTCGATCTGACGGTTGGTGATCCAATGGGCCTCGAGAGCCTGGATACCAAACTCGCCGAAATGCAGCTCGGTATTACCCTTGGCCTGGCCCTTCATGGAGCCACGCTGCACCTTGCGGTGAAGAATACGCTTAGGGGCAAGCACTACTGACCCCTCCTCTCGGAGTTACGACGACGAGGACGGGAAGAGCCCTCGAGTGCAGGGTTGGGAACAGGCTGGCCCGGGAGCTTCTCGCCCAGGTAGATCCAGACCTTCACGCCGCAGGCACCCATGGTGGTGCTGGCGACAGCCGTGCCGTAGTCGATCTTGGCACGGAGGGTGTGCAGAGGCACGCGACCCTCGCGGTACCACTCACGACGGCCCATCTCGGCACCGCCGAGACGACCGGAGCACTGGATACGGATGCCCTTAGCGCCGGCCTTGCGGGCGGACTGGACAGCCTTGCGCATAGCGCGACGGAAGGCAACGCGGCCCTCGAGCTGCTCAGCGATGGACTGAGCAACGAGGTTGGCGTCGAGCTCGGGGCGCTTGATCTCGACAACGTCGACGGAGAGCTGGCCCTTGGAGACGCCAGCGACCTTCTCGAGCTCGGTGCGGAGGGTATCGATCTCGGCACCCTTCTTACCGATGACAACGCCAGGGCGAGCGGTGAGGATGATGACCTTCACCTTGTCGCCAGCGCGCTCGATCTCGACGCGGGAGACAGCTGCGCGGGAAAGACGCTTCTCGAGGTACTTGCGGATCTCGAGATCGTTACCGAGGGTCTTAGCGTAATCCTTCTCTGCGAACCAGCGGGAGCGCCAGTTCTCGGTGATGCCAAGACGGAAGCCGGTGGGGTAGACTTTCTGACCCATACAGCTTTACGCCTCCTTTCGAGGAGCAACGACGACGGTGATGTGGGAAGTACGCTTCAGAATGCGAGAAGCGGAACCCTTGGCGCGGGGACGGATGCGCTTAAGCGTCGGACCCTCGTCAACATAGGCAGCGGCGACAACCAGGTTGTCGGCACGCAGACCGTTGTTGTTCTCGGCGTTCGCAACGGCGGAACGGAGAACCTTCTCGACATCCACGGCGACGGCGCGGTCGCAGAAGTGGAGGATGTCGAAGGCCTGAGCGACAGGCTTGCGGCGGATCAGATCGACCACCAGGCGGGCCTTGCTGGGGGAAACACGCACGTACTTAGCGACGGCGCGAACCTCGGTGGCCTCAGTTTCAATAGACTTAGTTGCCATTTACGGTTAACCCCCTATTTGGCCTTGTGGCCACGGAACGTACGAGTCGGCGCGAACTCGCCGAGCTTGTGACCAACCATGGACTCGGTAACATACACGGGCACATGCTTGCGGCCGTCGTGGACGGCGATGGTGTGACCAACCATCTCGGGGAAGATAGTGGACGCGCGGGACCAGGTCTTCACGACGTCCTTCTTGCCAGCCTCGTTCATCGCGGTGATACGCGAGAGAAGGCGAGTCTCCACGAACGGGCCCTTTTTGAGACTTCTGCTCATAAGTGCTTTCTCCTAAAACTCGGTATCCGAAATTACTTCTTACGGCGACGAATGATGTGCTGGTTCGAGACCTTCTTCTTCTTGCGCGTACGAAGGCCCTTCGTCGGCTTACCCCAGGGGGTAACAGAGGGACGACCAGAGGTGTGGTTCTTGCCCTCGCCACCGCCGTGCGGGTGGTCGACAGGGTTCATGACGGTACCGCGGACGGTCGGGCGCACGTTCATGTGACGCTTACGGCCGGCCTTGCCGATGACGATGTTGGAGTGATCGGCGTTGCCGACCTCACCGACGGTGGCGCGGCAGGTAACGAGGATGCGGCGCATCTCGGAGGAAGGCATACGGACGACAGCGTACTTGCCCTCCTTACCCATCAGCTGGCAGGAGTTACCGGCGGAACGGGCGATAGCAGCGCCCTTGCCCGGCTGGAACTCGACGGCGTGGATGAGCGTACCGACGGGGATGTCGGCGAGGGGCAGAGCGTTGCCCGGCTTGATGTCGGCGTCAGAACCGGACATGATGGTCTGACCGACCTCGAGGCCCTTGGGGGCCAGGATGTAGCGCTTCTCACCGTCAGCGTAGTGCAGCAGAGCGATGCGAGCGGAACGGTTCGGATCGTACTCGATCGTGGCAACCTTGGCGGGCACGCCGTCCTTGTTGCGCTTGAAGTCGATCACGCGGTAACGACGCTTCACGCCGCCGCCCTGGTGGCGGGTGGTGATTCGGCCGTTGTTGTTACGACCGGCCTTCTTGGGCAGGGGCTCGAGAAGAGACTTCTCGGGCTTGGTGCAGGTAATCTCGGAGAAGTCGGAGATCGTCTGCCAACGCCTACCAGCGGAGGTCGGCTTAAGGTGCTTTACAGCCATTACAATCCCTTTCAATAGGAATCCGTTAGCCATCGCAGACAGGGATTCGAGGTTCTGCCTCGGGTGCGATGACACCGGACGTATACACGGTTCCGGGCGTGTCCATTTTATACGCCCGAAACCTTGAGCTCTCGCCTCCCCTATTTGGGAGGCATGAGCTCACTCAACAGCAGCGAGTCTTAGGCCTGGTTGCCAAAGACCTCGATGGTGTCGCCCTCGGCCAGCGTGACGATGGCCTTCTTCCAAGAACGGGTCTTGCCGGCGACATAGCGCACGCGCTTGGTCTTGGGCTTGACCGTCAGGGTGTTCACGCGAACGACCTTGACGCCGAAGATCTCCTCGACAGCGTCCTTGATCTGATACTTGTTAGCATCCTTGGCGACCTCGAACGTGTACTTGTTCTGCTCCATACCGGAGAAGGAACGCTCGGACACGATCGGACGGATGATGATCTCGTGGGCGGTCATTTATGCAAGCACCTCCCCGAAGTGAGCGGCGATGTCGGCGGGCATCAGCACGGCGTTGTTGTTGACGAGATCGTAGGTGTTGGCCTCGTCGGCAGTGATGATGAACGTCTTGGGAATGTTGCGGAACGACAGGTAGGCGTTGACGTCCTCATCGCGAACGATGATGGTCAGACGCTTGCCCTCAAGGCCGAGAGCCTTGAGCATGGCGACGGCAGCCTTGGTGGAAGGCTTCTCGAAGCCGTAGTCGTCGACGAGCACGAGCTCGCCATCGGCCAGCTTGGCGGACAGCGCGGAGCGCATAGCCAGCTTGACCTCCTTGTTGTTCATACGCTTAGCGTAGGAACGGGGCTTGGGGGCGAAGACAACGCCACCGTGACGCCACTGGGCAGCACGGATGGAACCCTGGCGGGCACGGCCGGTGCCCTTCTGACGCCAAGGCTTCTTGCCGCCACCGGAAACCTCAGAGCGGCCCTTAGCGGACTGGGTGCCCTGACGCCAAGAGGCCATCTGGCACTTGACGATGTGGTGCATAACGTGGATGTTCGGCTCGATGCCGTACACCTCAGCGGCGAGCTCGGCCTCGGCGACCTTCTTGCCCTCGCTGTTCTTTACTTCAAACTTTGCCATTTAAGTGTTCTCCTTGGTATGACGCTGGGCTAAATGGGCTGGGCCCTTAGGCCATACGGATGGCGACGAGACCATTCTTGGCACCCGGGACAGCGCCCTTGACCAAGATGAGGTTCTGCTCGGCATCGATGCGGACAACGGAAAGGTTCTTGACGGTAACGCGCTCGTTACCCATGTGACCGGCCATCTTGACGCCCTTGAGGACGCGCGCAGGATAGGCGCACTGACCGATAGAACCGGGGTGACGCTGGAAGTGAGAACCATGCGTCATAGGACCGCGGCGCTGACCCCAGCGCTTGATGCGACCCTGGAAGCCCTTACCCTTGGAGGTACCGATGACGTCGACCTTCTCGACATCAGCGAAATCAGCGACGGTGACGACCTCGCCGACCTTGTGCTCCTCGCCGTTCTCGACGCGGACCTCACGAAGGAAGCGGACAGGCTCGACGCCAGCCTTGGCGAAGTGACCAGCCATGGGCTTGTTCACGTTCTTGGCCTTGATGTCGCCGAAACCGATCTGGACGGCGTCATAGCCGTCGGTTGCCTGAGTTTTAACCTGCGAGACAGCGCAGGGGCCAGCCTGGATGACCGTGACGGGGACGACGTTGTCGTTCTCGTCCCAAACCTGGGTCATGCCAATCTTGCGGCCGAGAATCATGCTGATCAAGATATGATCCCAACTCTCGCGTGGTCTTGGGACAATGCGTACACCACCGAGCGTACGCCCCTAGAGGACCACTACTTACACGACGTGCTCTCCAGCCTTGTATTGCGTCCGAACTACCTGACAACCCTATTAAGCAGGCGTTTTGTCCAGCCAGAATACTCCCCTGGTTTCACACAGCTGTTTAGTATACACGGCTGCGGGCGTATCCATCGAGATTCATATTTCACTCACATTGTTTACGCAGGTAAAGTGCGTGGAGTCGCCTGGGCTTGGCAGAGGGGCGGCGAAATATATTAAGTTTGCTGCTCTACAGTCCTGCGCAAGACGGAAAGCACATTAAGTGCTTTCCTTTGCGTGCGGAACTCGCGACAAACTTAAT
>CABTZA010000069.1 GCA_902489225.1 uncultured Collinsella sp. | reverse complement strand
GCGACGTTGTCGGGATCCTCGTGATAGACGGGGATGCGGCTAAAGCCGGTCTGGCGCATGGTGGACAGCACGTCGGCGACCGTCTCGTCGTCCTCGCACATGGTGGTGTCCACGCGCGGCACCATGACCTCGCGGGCAACGGTGTCGCCCAGGTCGAAGATCTCGTGGATCATGCGCTTTTCCTCGTCGAGCAGGTCGTCCTGCTCCGAGACCATGTACTTGATCTCTTCCTCCGAAACGTTTTGGCGGTCGTCGGCGCTCTTGATGCGCAGGATGCGGGCCAGGCCATCGGAGCAGGCGCCGGTCAGCCACACGAGCGGACGAGCAATCTTTTGGAACACGGAAAGCGGGCCCACGACCTGCTTTGACACGCCCTCGGCGTTGGCCAGGCCAATGCGCTTGGGCACGAGCTCGCCAATCACGATGGAGACGAAGGCGACCGCGACGGTGATGATGACCGGCGCCAGGCCGCGTGCGATGGCGGAGAGCGGCGCGATGCCAAAGCTCATGAGCCACGTGGCGAGCGGGTCGGACAGACTCGTCGAGGCGACGGCGGACGAGGCGAAGCCCACGAGCGTGATGGCGACCTGGATGGTGGCGAGCAGCTGGTCGGAGTCGGCAGCCAGCTTAATGGCACGCTCGGCGCGCTTGTCGCCTTCCTCGGCCTCGTGCTCCAACACGGCGCGCTTGGCCGTGGTGAGCGCCATCTCGGACATAGAGAAGTAGCCGTTGATGAGGGTCAAAACGAGGGTGGTGATAAGGGAGATGGTTATGTCCATCGGGAGTTTCTCGAACCTCCAAGATTCGGGACGTCAGGTCAAAACGTTGATGGCGGATAGGGCAGTTGCGCCCGGCGGGCGCCCGGACGGGCCCGCGGGCGCAGGCGCGATCGCTAGATTACGAAGAGAATCACCGCCATGAACTGGAAGATGCTGCCGGCGAGCACCCACAGGTGAAACACGCTGTGAAGATAGCGCACGTTTTTGGCGATATAGAACGGCACGCCCGCGGTGTAGCACACGCCGCCGACGGCGAGCAGGGCAAGTGCCACGGGGTTGAGCAGCGCCACAAGTTCGGGCAGCTTAAAGACGACGAGCCAGCCCATCAGCAGGTAGACCAGGCCGCTTACCCAGTGCGGTTGACGCTCGCGTAGGAAGCACTCGAGGGCGATGCCGATAATGGCGATGGCCCATACGGCAAAGAACAGCACGGCGCCGCCGTCGTTTGCCAGTGTGATGAGGCAAAACGGCGTATAGCTGCCCGCAATGAGCAGGTAGATGCAACTGTGATCAATAATGCGGAACACGCGCTTGGCGCGCGCGGGCTGAATCGCGTGGTAGAGCGTGGAGGCTAGGTATTCGAGGATAATGCTAACGCCATAGACAATTGCCGCGGCCATGTGGGCCGGGCCTCCGCCGCGCAGGGCGGCGAATACGATCAGGAGCACCAGGCCCGCGATACCCAACAGGCAGCCGACACCATGGGTGACGGAGTTCATGATCTCCTCACCCACCGTGTAGTGTGGAACGGCCGCGGTCTTGGGTCGCGGCTTAGAACTGTCGCTCGAATCGGACATGCCGGTTACATCCTCCAACGTAAAGAGTTCTCAACACTATATCAAAGCGTCTAGGTACGTGCGAAATTTGCACCATACGTGACCTTTCGTTTACCCATTCTTTGCCTGTTGACGCATCAACGGCGAACGTCCATAATGCGCTTGCATTAAATGTTGATGTATTAACATCTTATAGGAAAGCTTCTTATGTCTCAAAACGCACGTTCCCATCGAAAGCTCAAGATAGCCGGCGTCGTTGCGCTGGTGGTTGTCGTTGCGCTGCTCGGATTTGCCGGCAACTTTCTGTTTGACTTCGCGCTGAATCCCCGCGCGCCATACACCATGAAGATGATGCAGGATAGCAAGAACGACAAAGAAGGTGAGCAGCCGGATGCCGAGGAAACCGAGGCGCGGGCGTGGTTTAAAGAGAATCGCGAGAGCAGCAGCCTCACCGCAGATGACGGGACCGAGCTTGCCGCCTGGTATTTTGCTGCGTCGGAGAGCACGCACGACTACGCCGTCTGCCTGCATGGATATACCAACGAGCCCATCGGTATGGCCCGATACGTCAAGCGATTCCACGACCGCGGCATGAACGTACTCGCACCCGCCGCCCGCGCCCACGAGCGCTCCGGCGGCGACTATATCGGCATGGGCTGGCCCGAGCGCCTCGACATCGTCGCATGGATCGAGCAAATCGTTCAGGCTGACCCCGAGGCGCGCATCCTGGTCTTTGGCGAGTCGATGGGTGCGGCAACCGCCATGAACGTCGCGGGGGAGTCTCTGCCCGCAAACGTGAAATGCATTATCGAGGACTGCGGTTATACGAGTGTTTGGGACGAGTTTTCTCTGCAGCTCAAGGACGTGTTCGGCCTGTCCAGCTTTCCCTTGCTCGATGTAGCAAACTTGGTGTGCAACGTGCGCGCGGGCTACGACTTTCATAAGGCGAGCAGCGTGGAACAGCTCAAGCGCGCGACGGTTCCCATGCTGTTTATCCACGGTGACCAAGACACCTTTGTGCCGTACAGCATGCTCGACCAAAACTACGACGCGTGCGCCAGCAAGGTCAAGCAAAAGCTCACTATCCATGGCGCCACCCACGCCAAGAGCGCGCAGGTCGACCCCGAACTCTACTGGAACACGGTCGACAACTTCCTCGACAAGAATTTTTAGGCAAAAAGCAACGTCTGGGGTTTTGTTGCCAAAAATCGGTTTGTAGTCGGCGGTATTCGATTTTTCACCGCACTTCTGAAAAGCCGCCCGCAAGCGTTGTGCTCGTGGGCGGCTTTTGCTCAACTTACGCTATAAAGGCGCTTATTTTGTCCAATAGATAGGCGCTACTTGACCTCGATGAGCTCGTACTCGCTCGTGCCCAAGCCGATCTTCTCGGCATGCGCGATGCACGCGCGCCAGTCGGTGTCGGGATGCGTGATGCAGAAGGGGTCACGCGCCTGCTCGCCCTCCAGATGCTCGTGGTTATGCTCCATCTTGGCCGCGCTATCGGTGAGCTCGGTGTTGGGCAGCGGCTCGGATGCCATGACGGCATCGGCGCAAGCCTGGTCGATGGCGACCGGGTCGAAGCTCGCGAACATACCGATATCGTTGACGATGGGCGTGTCGTTTTCGGGATGGCAATCGCAGTTGGGACTAATGTCCATAGCGAGCGAGATGTGGAAACTCGGGCGGCCGTCGACGACAGCCTTCGTGTACTCGGCGATCTTGTAGTTGAGCACATCGGCCGCAGCGTCATAGCCGGGCTTGATGCAGTCCTGGTTGCACGCCGCAATGCAGCGCCCGCACCCCACGCAACGATTGTGGTCGATGGCGGCCACGTGTACCGTGCGAGTACTACCGTTGGCAAGCTCGCGCTCGCGGGTGTCGTCAAACGAGACGGCGTTGTGCGCGCAGATCTTTTCGCAGGCGTGGCAGCCCACGCAGTTGGTGGTATCGACATTCGGCTTGCCGGCGGCGTGCTGCTCCATCTTGCCAGCACGGCTGCCGCCTCCCATGCCCAGGTTCTTCATGGCGCCGCCAAATCCGGCCTGCTCATGGCCCTTAAAGTGGGTGAGGCTGATCACAATGTCGGCGTCCATGAGTGCCTGGCCGATCTTGGCCTCGTGCACGTACTCACCGCCCTCGACCGGAACGAGTGCCTCATCGGTGCCCTTGAGGCCGTCGGCGATGATAATCTGACAGCCCGTGGCATACGGGGTGAAGCCGTTCTGGTAGGCGGTGTCGATGTGCTCGAGCGCGTTTTTGCGGCTACCGACGTAGAGCGTGTTGCAGTCGGTGAGGAAGGGCTTGCCGCCCAGCTCTTTTACGACGTCCGCGACGGCGCGGGCGTAGTTGGGGCGCAAAAAGCTCAGATTGCCCAGCTCGCCAAAGTGAATCTTGATGGCGACGAACTTGTTCTCAAAGTCGATCTGCTCAATACCGGCACGGCGAATGAGGCGCTTGAGCTTGTCGAGCTGGCTCTCGCGAGCATGCGTGCGCAGGTTCGTAAAGTACACCTTGGCGGGTGCGGCGGGTGCAGTTGCGGTCATAGATCTATCCCCTCGGTCTATATGGCGTTACAGACATAAGAGGATGGTACCCGTTGGAGTAGGGTCAAAGTCAAGCGCGAAACCTAGTCGTTGGGGACGCCCCTTTCCTGCCGGGTGGCGAAAGAGTGCCCCCAGCGACTAGCCTTTTTGGGACGTCCCCAACGACTACTCTTGGACTTTGAGGGCCTCAGCCAGGCTGACGCGCTTGATAGAACGCGTGTGCAGCAGCGCCACGACCAGGTAGGTTGCAAAGCCAATGCCGACGCATGCAGCCATGGACCAAGCGGGCACGTAGATCTCGATATTGCCGTTGTAGGCGAGCAGCATCGAGCGGAAGATGGCCGTGAGCGAGCCGATAATCACGGGCAGGCTCAGCACGAGCGACGCCGCCACGCACAACGTGATCGAGCGGATGTACAGGTGCGAGATCTCGGCGTCGCGATAGCCAAAGACCTTCATGTAGCTAATCGAGCGGGCGCTGTGGTCAATGACAGCCTTGGTCAACAGGTACATAAACAGAAGGAAGATGAACACCGCGAGCCCGACCATCATGCCGATCATGTCGCTCATCATGCCGATAAACTGGTCGCCCACGGCGCGCATGTCATCGGGCGTGGTGTCGCCGGCAAAGTAACGAGCATCGAGGTCGAGCTTCTCGTCGCTCACATAGCCGTTAAAGTAGGCAGCGTCGTTGCCGAACAGCTCGTTAAAGTCGTCGATACTCATATAGATATTCATGTCCGACTTGGAGCCCCAGGCACAGTCCTTGCCCGCGTACTCAAGGGAATAATTCTTGCCCTCGTACTTGTCGCGAAGCTTAACCTCCTGCCCCTCGTTCCAGCCAAACTTGTCGAGTAGGCCGCCGCCAAAGACGACACGGCCGTCGCCGACGTTGAGGTCTTTCCAATAGCGCGAATTGGATGAAATGCCGTAGACGGAAATCGTCTCCTCGCCATTTCCATCGCCGCGATCGTATTGCAGCTGGTAGATGGCGTATTTCTCGGCCTGTGCAATTGCGCCCGCGCCGTTGTCGGTCGTATTGACCGGGTGGATATCGTCGTTGTCGGTGTCGATCTTAGAGGCCTTGTCGATCAGGTCGATGGCCTCATCGCGGTTGCAGCCGAGGGCATCGGCAAGATCGTCAAGGCGCGCGTAGAGCGCATCCTTCTTGTCCTGGACCTTGGCGAGCGCGTCCTGCGCCGCGACCAGGCTCTCGGCAGACGGAGAGCTGGTCGCGGCATCGGCAGCCGCCTGCGCGGCATCGACCGCGTCGTCAAGCTCGTCGTCCGCATCTTGAGCGGCAGAAAGCAGCGCGCCGTCAACCGACTGCAAGCGCTCGAGTGCCGACCACTGCTCGCGCTCCTCGGCAGTGCCCTCGAGCTCCAGCGGCGCCTTGAGCGTGTACTGGTGCTCGGCGACCAGGCTTGTCTCGAGGTTGTCCGCGTAGTGCGTCATCGTGGGCAGAATCGCCAGGCCAAAGAGCAGTAGCAGCGAGGCAAACGCAATGCCCACGAAGAGCGTGGCGAAGTTGCCCAGGTTGCGCAGGAAGATACGCAGGCGGAAGCGGGAAACAAAACCCATGCGCTCCGGCAGCTGCAGGCCGCGCTTGGTGCCCGATTTGCCGCTCGCCTCGTGACGAAGGAACTGCAACGGCGTCTTGCCCATCTTGCGAAGCAGACCCACCAGCGTGATGAGGATGAGCGCGGCGGCGGGAACCACGGCACACTTCACAAAGATCTCCCAGCTCCAGTACACCTGGAAGGGCGGCAGGCTGTACGAACCGTAATAGAGGCTGCGCATGGGCTCGGTAAAGAACACAACGCCGAGCGCAGTGCCCAAAAGCGCCGCGACCACGCCCACGATGGCGGGAAGCGCAAGGTAGTGCAGCACGATCTCGCGACGACGATAGCCGCTGGCGAGCAGCGTGCCAATAATGGCGCTTTCCTCCTCGATGGTGGCGTCGGTAAGGACCACAAAGACGAACGCCATGATCACGATGATGATGTCGAGCAGCGTCATCCACATCATGGAGTCGCCGTCCACGTCGTCGCGCGCATAGCCAATGCCCTGGTTGGAATCGGCATCGATCAGATCGTCCACGCGCGCATCGGCGTCGGTCAGTGCCTCGACCATCTCTTGCTCGGCGTCGATGCGGTCCGCGGTGGGGAGGTCGCGATCGGTAAAGGTGAAGGAGTAGGTGTAGGCGGGTGCGCCGCCGGCATCTTCGAGCGCGGCAAAGCCGCCATCGGTGACCTCGGCCACGCCGTACGTGATGGTGTTCACCGTAAAGTCCGAATTGTTGAGGAACAGCGCCTGGCTATCGGGCTGGGTCATGATGCCGCAGATGATGTAGGTGCGGCCCTCAAGCTCAACCTTATCGCCCACGGCGAGGTCGTTGTTGGTGGCGAAGACACGGTCGATGGCCACCTCGTCATCCGCCTTGGGCTCCTTGCCCTCACAGTAGGACGCGATATCGACCTTGGTGCGATGCGCATAGGTGCGCAGCGTGCGCTTGGTGCCGTCGTCGCCGGCGGTCTTTTTGATGATGGCGTCGATGGAGAAATTCTTGTAGAGCGTGACGCCGCCGACGTCGTCGGCCGCGTCCTCGGCGGCCTTGAGCTGGTCTTTAGTGGCCTCGAAGGAGGTGGTCACGCGGCCGTCCTCAATCGTGTACGCATCGCGCATGTCGTCGATAAGGCAACCGATGGAATGCGCCGCGAGCAAAAAGCCCGAGGTAAGGGCGATGCTTCCGCACATAAGCAAAAAGATGCCCAGGTACTTGCCGATATTGCGGCGCAGCTCGCGCGGGAGACGTTTTGCGAGAGGTGTCATGGCGCCGCCTACCAATCGAGCTCGGCGGCCGCGATGGGCGACTCGTTGAGCTCATCCTCGACGATGCGCCCGTCGCGCAGGCGCAGCACGCGGTTGGCCATGCGAGCGATGGCGGCGTTGTGCGTGACGATGATGATGGTGCAGCCGTAGGTGCGGTTGACATCCTCCATGAGCTGCAAGATTTCCTTGGACGTCTTGTAGTCAAGTGCGCCCGTGGGCTCGTCGCACAGCAGCAGGCCCGGGTTTTTGACGAGTGCGCGGCCGATGGCGCAGCGCTGCTGCTGACCGCCTGAGACCTGGCGCGGAAACTTGTTGCGGTGCTCGTAGAGGCCCAGAGAACGCAGCAGGTCGTCGACATTGAGCGGGTTTTTGGACAGGTGCGCCGTGACCTCGATGTTTTCCTTGATGGTGAGGTCGGGCACCAGGTTGTAGAACTGGAAGACAAAGCCCAGCTCACGGCGGCGATACTCGCCCAGGTCGGCAGGCTTGAGCACCGTGAGGTCGCAGCTGTCCACCATGATGGAGCCGCCGTCAGCATCCTCCAGGCCGCCGATCAGGTTGAGAAAGGTCGACTTGCCCGAGCCCGAGGGCCCCAGCATGACGCAGATCTCGCCGCGGTTGATGGACGCGTCGATGCCATCGAGTACCGTCAGGCGCGCATCACCGTCGCCGTAGTGCTTTTTGAGATCCTTAACCTGGACGTAGGCTTCCTGCGTTGCCATGGTATCCCCCATTGTTAGCCTCGTACTACTTTATGAACGTAATAGTAAACCTTGGCGAACTATTTTGGGGCGAGGCCTAGGATTTATTTCAGACTAGGCGCGGGATTTGGCGCGTGAGAGGGCCAGGCCTACGGCGGCAATGGCGACGGCGAAGAGCACGGTGACGCCCAGATCGCAGGCGATGTCGCCCAGTACGGCAGACGTCAAATCCGAGGCAAGCGCCTTGCTGATCGCGTCGTTCACCCAATATGTCGGCACAAAATGCGCCGCGGTCTGCACGGCCGAGCCCATGAGCGACAGCGGCATCCAGGCGCCGCCCAAAAACGTCATGAGCATGCCAAGCAGGTTGCCCACGCCGTTGAGCAGCTCCTCGCGCGCACCCAGGCTCGACAGCGCAAAGCCAACGGCCAGAGGCGTGCACGCCAGGGCAAACGTCGCCGCCAGCGCCAAGCACACACGACCCACGCCGACCTCGGCAACCGCGCCGGCAAAGCCCACGACGCCCATCATGCTCGACACAAACCAGATGCAGACGGTGAGCACTGCAGCAGCCGCGAACACGGCAAGCGAGCGCTGGCGCTCGGAGATTGGGCCGGCCTCCATGCGGCGCACGCGCTCGGGCTCGTTCATGCCCGAGAACACCAGCCCCACCGACACGATGACCGACGAGATGATCGCGTACGCGCCAAAGTTGAAGTACGACTCGAGCGTGGCGGCGGCCGTCGAGTCGACCTTGACCTGCTCGATCTGGACCTCGGCGCGCTTGGCGGCCGCATGCTCGGCAGCCTTGGCGACGCTGCCGTTAGAGGCGGCGGGCTCTAGGGCCGCCGCAGCACCCGCGAGCGAGATCCAGCGCGAGGCCTCGGCAGACGAAAGCGCCGCCGCCATGGTGCCGGCGCCGTACGTCACGTCGAGCTTGGGCAGGGCCTCCCCCGCGCGAGCGGCTGCGACGAGGTCGTCCTCAAACCCCTCCGGGATAAAGAACACGCAGTCAGCGCTGCCCTTGGCGCTGTTGCTCTTGGCGAGCGCATCCGCAAGGTCGTACGTGTCGTCACCAACGCCCGTGACCAGCTCGAAGCGCGACCCCAGGTGCTTGGTGAGCGCATGCGAAAGGTCGCTGTCGTCGCGGTCGACCACGATCACGTTGGCATCGTAGGGCTCGTACTCGGTGAGCTGCGACGAGTTCCAGCTCACCGATGCCGCGATGAATACGCCCATGAGCGAGATGAACACCGTATAGATGAGCAGGTAGAACGGGTGCGCCAGCGCCATGCGAAGCGCAGTCTTAAAGGTGCTCATAGCGGCTCCTTCCAAAGGTCAGCGTGGCGGCGGCAACGAACAGCAGCGCCATAAGGACCAGCGCGCCGGCGCGAACGACAAAGGGGCCCAGGTTCTCAAAGAAATACAGGCGGTTGAACATGTCGCAGATGAGCTTGACGGGGTTGAGCCAGCACTCGGCCGGGCAGGCGCGGGCGACGTCGTCGGCAAGCGCCATCGCCGGCTCGCCGTAGAGGCCGGCGAACAGGGCGCACGTGGTAGCAAAGCCCGTGAGGATGCCCGACTTGGACGCCTTGCCGCCCTTAACGGGAAGCGTGCCCACAAAGAG
>CABTZA010000068.1 GCA_902489225.1 uncultured Collinsella sp. | reverse complement strand
GATAACGGCTCGATTGTGTTTGACCTGCCACGCGAGGACATTACCGACCGCGCCGGCATCCCCCCCTGCACCCAGGCACAGGCCGCCGAGCTCATGGCTTTCGTCGGAGGGACCCCCGCCGCCCCCCCCCCCTCCCGCGCGGGGGGGGTCCTTCGCCCCAAAGCCATGAGCTCGGCGGCCTGTGCCTGGGTGCAGTGGGCGATGCCGGCGCGGTCGGTAATGTCCTCGCGTGGCAGGTCAAACACAATCGAGCCGTTATCGATGCAGATGACGCGGTCGGCAGCACGATCGAGATCAGACGTAATGTGGCTCGAGAGCAGCACGCTGCGCTGACCGTCGGCGACAAAGGCGAGCAGCTCATCGAGCAGTTCCTCGCGTGCCATGGGATCGAGGCCCGCGGTGGCTTCGTCCAAAACGAGCAGCTTGGCATTGTGGCTGAGCGCGCAGGCGAGCTGCAGCTTCATACCCATGCCGCGGGAGAGGTCCTTGACCTTTGTCTTGGGATCGAGGCCAAATCGGTTGATGAATCCGGCGAACGTTTCGCGGTCCCACGTGGGGTACGCCGGGCCTACGAGCGCCTCGATCTGGCCCACCTTGAGCGTGGAGGGGAAGGGGCACGTGTCCAGGACAAGACCGACGCGGGAGCGTAGATGGCGTTGCGACTCATCGGGCGCGTCGGCGCCACAACGCTGCCCAAACAGGTGCACTTCGCCTGCATCGAGCTTTATAAGCCCGAGAGCAGCTCGAATCGTCGTTGTTTTACCAGCACCGTTGGCACCAACAAAGCCGACGATCTGGCCAGGCTCCACGGCAAGCGTGACGTCGCGCAGCGAAAAGCGGTCGCTTACAGTGCGTGAGATGCCTTTGAGTTCAAGCAAGTTTTGCATGGTATAGCCTTTCTTGCAGATGGCTACTGCATGGTTTTGGGGGCTACCAGGTCGAGCATCTCGTGCAGTTTGTCGCGCGTGACGCCCAAGGCTTCGGCTTGGCTTGCCGCTTTCGCAAGCAGCTCTTCGATATGACAGAGCTGGTTTTCGCGCAAAAGCTCCTGGTTACCCTCGGCGACAAAACAGCCCTTGCCCTGCACGGTGCAGATAAACCCGAGCTGCTCCAGGTCGGCGTAGGCGCGCTTGGTGGTGATGACGCTCACGCCAAGATCGCTCGCGAGTGCACGGATGCTGGGGAGTTTGGCTCCCGCAGCGAGCGTGCCCGAAAGGATCTGGGCTTTGACCTGCGAGGTTATCTGCTCGTAGATGGGCTTGTCGCTCGAATTGGATAGGATGATGTCCACAGCGGCTCCTTAGCTGATGGGCTACACGTGTATATAACCGGTAAGCACAGTATATATATACTATACACAGTTATGCAAGAGGTAAATACGGATTGCCCGCTCGTTCATTCATCTCAATCTGTAACATCTGGAACCGATTTGGACGGCTACCTGTTACAGATTGAGATTTTGCTGGCGGGCCCCACCTGTTTGTCTAAATCTGTAACAGGTAGAGGTTCAAAAACCGTCTAGATGTTACAGATCGAGACAAACTGCTGCGGAGTGCCGCCATCGACTGCTACCCTGGCCCTAACTGATGAATTTGTCCTGATAGGTGCCCTATGGCGGGATTTCGCGGCTACAATAATGCGGTTACAACGACGTAATGCACTCAATGCAAGAAAGGATCCGCATGGCAAGCCTGTCGGATGAAATCTCGTCGCGTCGCACATTCGCGATCATCAGCCACCCGGACGCCGGTAAGACCACGCTTACCGAGAAACTGCTGCTCTATACCGGCAGCATTCAGACCGCCGGCTCGGTCAAGGGCAAGAGCTCGGCCAAGCATGCCGTCTCGGACTGGATGGACATCGAGAAGGAGCGCGGTATCTCCGTTACCTCCTCGGTGCTGCAGTTCACCTACAACGGCGCCTGCGTCAATATCCTCGATACCCCCGGCCACCAGGACTTCTCGGAGGATACCTACCGTACCCTTATGGCCGCCGACGCCGCTGTCATGGTCATCGACGGCGCTAAGGGCGTCGAGGCCCAGACCAAGAAGCTCTTTAAGGTCTGCACGCTGCGCCACATTCCCATCTTCACCTTTGTGAACAAGCTCGACCACGAGGCCCGCGACCCGTTTGAGCTCATGGAAGAGATCGAGAATGTCCTGGGCATCAACACCTATCCCATGAACTGGCCGATCGGCAGCGGCCGCAATTTCCGCGGCGTGTTCGATCGTCAGACTCGTCGCGTCATTGCCTTTGAGGGCGACGGCCACGCCAACGCCACCAAGAAGGTCGCCGAGGTCGAGGCCGAGCTGGGCGATCCTTCCATGGACGAGCTCATCGGCGAGGAAAACCATAAGAACTTGATGGACGACATCGAGCTGCTCGATGGTGCCGGCGACGAGCTCGACTTGGATGCCGTGGCCTGCGGCAAGCTGAGCCCGGCGTTCTTTGGCTCAGCGCTCACCAACTTTGGCGTGGAGCCCTTCCTCAAGGAGTTCCTGCGTCTGGCCCCGACGCCGCGCGCCTATACCGATACGCTCACCGGCGAGCCGGTCGATCCCTGCCGCGACGACTTTAGCGGCTTTGTGTTTAAGATCCAGGCCAATATGGACAAGAACCACCGAGACCGCATCGCCTTTGTGCGCATTTGCTCGGGCAAGTTCGAGCGTGGCATGGATGCCTTCCACATGCAGGGCAACCGTAAACTCAAGCTGGCCACGGGCACCTCGATGATGGCCGATGACCGCGCGATTGTTGACGAGGCGTACGCGGGCGATATCGTGGGCCTGTTCGATCCGGGTATCTTTAGCATCGGCGACACCGTGTGCTCTGGCAAGCGCCACGTGCAGTATCCGCAGATCCCGACGTTTGCCCCCGAGATGTTCGCTCGCATTACGCAGGTCGATACGCTCAAGCGCAAGCAGTTCGTCAAGGGTATGGAGGAGCTTGCCCAGGAGGGCGCCATCCAGATCTTCCGCGAGCTGGGCGCCGGCATGGAGAGCGTCATCGTGGGCGTGGTCGGCGTGCTGCAGTTTGAGGTGCTCGAGCGCCGTCTCAAGGCCGAGTACCGTGTTGAGGTTCGTCGCCAGCCGCTGCCCTATACGGACATCCGCTGGATCCAGAACGACCCCGACACTATTGATATCCCGGGCCTTTCGCTCACGCGCGACACGCTGCGCGTCGAGGACATGCGCGGCGGTAAGCTGCTGCTGTTCACGAGCCCGTGGAACGTGGATTGGGCAACCGACCACAACCCCGACCTGATCCTGTCGGAGTTTGGCAACGTAGCCTTTTAACGTATCGGCGCGGTGGTCCTGCGGGGCTGCCGCGCCGTTTGCTTGCCTTATGCCGTGTGAGCGGCTATTATACCCACCGTCGTCTCAAGACCGGGGCGTCCGAGCAGTTCGGGTCCGATATCCTGCTCGTTAAACCTAAAACCAAAGGAGTACATAATGATCAAGAAGGTCATGGAGGACTACAAGGTCCTGTTGCGGAGCATTCCCGCGGCAACGGTTTCGCTGTTTTTCGTGAGCGTCATCATGATGAACCTGCTGGCCAACAAGGAGCTTATCAGCTTGCCGTATCTGGCACTCGATTGCGGCTTTGTGGTGAGCTGGGTCTCGTTTTTGTGCCAGGACATGATCTGCAAGCGCTTTGGCGCCAAGGCATCCATCAAAATCTCTATCCTCGCGCTGCTGGTCAACTTGGTCGTGAGCCTGTGCTTTTGGGCATGCTCGCTCACGCCCGGCATGTGGGGCGCCTACTACGACACGGGCATGATCGAGGTCAACACTGCCCTTAACGCCACTATCGGCGGCACCTGGTACGTGGTGCTTGGCTCTTCGCTGGCAATGCTCGTTTCTGCCGTGGTTAACTCCACGCTCAACCAGTCGCTCGGCCGTATGCTCAAAAAGAATAACTTTGCGAGCTTTGCCTTCCGCTCCTATGTGTCCACGGGTGTTGGCCAGTTTATCGACAATCTGGTCTTTGCCATTGTGGTGAGCCACACGTTCTTCGGCTGGACCTGGGTGCAAGTCCTCATGTGCTCGCTGACGGGCGCTGTTGCCGAGCTGCTGTGCGAGGTCTTCCTGAGCCCCGTGGGCTACAAGGTCGTGCGCGGCTGGGAGCGCGAGAATGTGGGCTCCGAGTACCTCGAGCGCCACGCAACCGCCTAAGGAGCAAGTATGCGGGTTTTGATCACGGGTACTTCGGGCGGTATCGGAGCCGCATGCGTGCAGCGCTTTTTGGACGAGGGCCACGAGGTCGTGGGCTTTGATCTGCTGCCGGCGTCGATCGAACACGAGCGCTACCGCCATCTGATTGTTGATGTCCGCGAGCCGGGCTCGTTTCCAGGCGACCTTGAACCCCAAGTGATCGTGAACGTTGCCGGTACGCAGGATTCGGCCGACGATATCGCCGCCAACCTGTGTGGCACCATCAACGTGACCGAGTGCTACGCTTTTGTGGGGGAGGGGCTTGTCGCCAAGCCGGCGCCCGCTATCAAATCCGTGGTCAATGTGGGGTCCGCGAGCGGACATACGGGATCGGAGTTTCCCGCCTATGCCGCCAGCAAGGGCGGCGTTATCGCCTACACCAAGAACCTTGCAAACCGTCTGGCGCCGCAGGCCATCGCCAACAGTGTGGACCCGGGCGGCGTTATCACGCCGCTCAACCGTTGCGTGATGGAAGACGAGCACCTGTGGAACCAGATTATGGAGCTCACGCCGCTTAAACGCTGGGCTACCGCCCAAGAGATCGCCGAGTGGATCTACTTTGTGGGCGTGACCAACCGGTTTATGACCGGACAGAGTCTGCTGATCGATGGCGGCGAGGCCGGCCGCACACAATTTATTTGGCCCGAATAGGAAACGCGCCCGATGGAAAGCTGTCGGGCGCGTTTTTGATGTATCGATTTTTAGCCGAGGCAGGTCCAGTTGACGGGGGTCGAGCTGTGCTGTTCGAGTAGTCGATTGGCAGCGGAGAAGGGGCGCGACCCCATAAAAGCGGGGAGTTCTGCCGTGGCACGGTTGGCCGAAAGCGGCGAGGGGTGTGTGGAGGCCAGGCAGAACTTGTCGGTTGCCTTGCCCGCACCAGTTGCGACGAGCTTACCTTCGACCATCTGCTGGGCAAAGCGGCCCCATGCCAAAAAGACTATCGGCTGGGGCAGCTGACAGCAGCGTTCGATAACGTAGTCGGTGAGCGTGCTCCAGCCCAGTTTGGCGTGCGAGTTGGCGGCATGCTCGCGCACGGTGAGCGTAGTGTTGAGGAGCAGGACGCCCTGTTGTGCCCATGGGGTTAGGTCTCCTGTGGCGGGAATGGGACAACCCAGATCGGCTTTGAGTTCCTTGTAAATGTTGCGCAGGCTCGGCGGCAACTTGGTTTGCGTCGCGGGGACCGAGAACGACAGCCCCATTGCCTGGTTGGGTCCGTGATAGGGGTCTTGACCCAAGATGACAACCTTGACCTGGTCGGCCGGCGTGTAGGCGAGGGCATTGAGGATGTCGTCTTGTGCCGGGTAGATGGTCTGCTCGCCACGCAAAAGGGCGATACGCTCGAGCAGCTGGTTCGTAGTGTCACGTACCGGCTGCGGCGCATTGCCCAACCAAGTTGCTATGTTGAGGTCGCGGGTTGCGGTGTCCATGGGGCTCCTTTATGGCAGATGCTCTGTTGGCATCTATTGTAAAGGCGCACCGGTTGCCTTTATGCCACGGCTGTATGAAGAGCGGGGTCTACGAGACGTGCTCGGGCGCTCCTGCCATGCGAGCCTGTCCATGCGCGCGAAGGCGCGGAAGCTCGACGGTTGCCACCATGACGCCGGTGAGGATGAGGGCGGCGCCAAAGAAGGCGATGGGGCTCAGGACTTCGCCGACCAGGAAGAACGAAAAGACGGCGGAGCAGACCGGCTCGAGCGAGAAGGCGAAGCCAGTGGTCTCGGCGGGCACGTGGGGCTGCACGAGCGTTTGGGTGATAAAGCCGTAAGCAGAGCAGATGAGTGCGAGCGCAATGACGACCACGATCTCGCTGGGCGTACTGGGAAGCGTGAAGCCGCCAAAGGTGAATGCCGCGACGCCCGAGAACAAACCGCCAAAGCCCAGCTGCCAAACGCCCAGAGCCAGCGGGTCGACATCTTCGACAAAGCGCTTCGCCACAATGATGTGTCCGGCGTAGACAAAGGCGGAGAGCAGCATGATGATCGCGCCCGGGTTCAGGCTGGTAAAGTCGGCGCCCGAGAGCAGCAGCATACCGCAGGTGACGATGGCGGTGCCGACGAGCACTTTGCGCTCGGGGGCGCGACGCAGCAGGGCGGCGTTGGCAAACGGTACGATCACGACCGTCAGGCTCTGCAAAAAGCCGGCAGTGGAGGCAGAGGTGAGGCTGGAGCCCAGGCACATGCAGGTGAGCTCGGTTGCCATAATGGCGCCGATGATGGCGGCACGGACCATAAGGTCGCGGTTGATGCGCAACGCGTGCTTGTGGAAGAGCAACAGGCAGACCACAAAGGCGATGATGCAACGTAGCGCGACGATGCTCGTGGCGTTCATGCTGTCCATGCCGATCTTCATGAGGGGATACGAAAAGCCCCATGCGACGGGAACGGAAAATGAGAGCGCGATTGCTTTTTTGCGATCCATGGGACTCCTTTTGTTACAGAACGGTTTCGCAAAAAGGATTCTGCTCCCAGATGTGGATGTAGTAAAGCGAATGTATCTTCAGTATGATTAAGAAATACTAATGTATGCAGAAAAAGCCCTGGCAAAACGTTTTACGGCTTCATTGATGTGGAGGCACGATGGCATCGCGGTATCAGATTGTTTGCATGGTGGTCGATCGCGGCAGTCTTAAGGGCGCGGCGGACGAGCTGGGTTATACGCAAAGCGCGGTGAGCCAGGCCGTCAAGGCGCTCGAGCGTGAGCTGGGCACCACGCTTATCGAGCGCGGTAAGCAGGGTGTGTCGCTTACGCGCGATGGCAAACAGTACCTGCCGTATTTGCGACAGATTGTGACTGCCGAGGCTGAGCTCGAGGGCAAGCGCCAGGAACTGCTGGGGCTTTCGTCGACTGATATTCGCATTGCGACGTTTACCAACGTGAGCCGTACTGTGTTGCCGCGCGTGATCCGCGACTTTGGTGCGCTGCACCCGGGCGTACGCTTTACCCTCAAGCAGGGCGATTACACGCGCAACGCTCAATGGGTGCACGATGGCGTGGTTGATTTTTGTTTTACGGCGCGCGGATTTACCACCGGGCTCGAGAAGCGCGTGGTCTATCACGACGAGTTGGTAGCATTGTTGCCGGCCGCGCATCCGCTGACGGCAAAGGAAAAGGTGACACTCGCCGACCTGGCGTCCGAGCCGTTTGTGCTGCTGGATGAGGGCGAACAGAGTCTGGTGCTCGATGCATTTGCGGCGCATGAGCTGTCGCCGCATGTGACGAGCGAGGTCACCGACGACTACACCATCATGGCGATGGTGGAGGAGGGCCTAGGCGTGAGTATGCTATATCGCCGTACCGTTGAGGGCATGCGGGCCGATATTCGCGTACGTCCCATCGTGCATGCTCCCTCGCGCGACGTAGTGGCGGCTTGGCGCAGCTGGGACACCATGCCCATCGCCACGAGGCGCTTTATCGACTATATGAGCTCGCATATTGTCAATTAATGACTGGCGTGGCGTTGAGTGCGGTGTTTAGCGGGCTGTCGCTTTGGCTTGGGTGGCGCGATAGGTGCGTGCCGGGTGGCAGAGTAGTACCGCCACGACCATAAAGAACGCCGTGGTGCCCAGGCTGATGGGGTAGACCATCATGATGTTCGCAAAGGTGCGGAAGTGCGGGAACACGCAGAACACCCAATAGAAGCGGATGCCGCAGACGCAGATCATGGTGATGAGGGCGGGCGTGAGCGAGATACCAAAGCCGCGCAGGTAGCCTGACATGTTTTCGTAGAACATGCTAAAGGCGTACGCCGGGAAGATCGAGCACACGCGGATATAGCCGATCGAGACGATGTTGGGATCGCTGTTGAACAGCGACAAGATCTCACGCCCCAGGCCGACAATAACGATAATTGTGGTGAGCGCGACGATACCGCCTTCGACAAGGCAGACCTTGAGCGTCTTGGTACAGCGGTCGATCTGACGGGCACCGTGATTTTGTCCCACAAAGGTAGTGCAAGCCTGGCTAAAGCTGTTGAGCAGGTTGTAGCACACGTACTCCAGGCTCATGGCGGCGCTCGATGCCGCCATGACCTCGGTGCCCAGGCTGTTGATGGCGGACTGGATGATGATGTTGGCGACGGCAAAGACAGCGCTTTGGATGCCGGCGGGCAGGCCGATCTTAACGATGCGCTTGAGGGCGACGGGGTCGATAGCCAGGTCGCGCGGGGTGACGCGGACGACGGAGTCGGTCTTGAGCAGGCGAATAAAGAGCGTAGCGGCGCTGACGGTGTAGGCGATGGCGGTGGCGATGGCGACGCCCGCGACGCCCCAGTGGAGTACGGGGACAAAGATGAGGTCCAGGCCAATGTTGAGGACGGTGGACACGGCAAGCGCCTGCAGCGGCATGCGGGTGATGCCGACGGAGCGGAAAATCGCGGCCTCAAAGTTGTAGAGCAAAATCGAGGGCATGCTGAGCAAAAAGACACGTAGGTAGAGTGAAGCGAGCGGCATGGTCTCGGCGGGAACGTTGAGCGCGGCGAGCATGGGCTCGGCAAAGACCTCGCCCAGGGCGATGACGACAAAGCCCACGAGCGCCATTAAAATCGAGGTATGGACGGCGCGTTTGACCATGTTCTGATCGTTGCGGCCGATGGCGTTGGCGATGACCACGTTGGAGCCAAGCGACATGCCTATAAACAGGTTGAGCATAAGACTGGTAAGCGGAACATTGGAGCCGACCGCTGCCATGGCGAGGGTTCCCTGGTCGCCCGAGAAGTTACCGATGATGACCGTGGCGATGAGGTTCGACAGCTGCTCCAAGATGCTCGTGGCGGCCACGGGGAAGGCGAACAGGGGGATATTGCGCCACAGCGAGCCGGTGGTCATGTCAATGTGCTTAGATACGGTGTCAGCCATATGCTCTCAATCTCTAATATGCTCTTTCGTGCTTATTTGCGCAGATGATGATACTCCTAATGCAACCAGTCGGCACGTAGGGACGTTCCTTTTAATATGAGCAGGACATTGTCAAGAGGCAAAATCGGGCCTGGCCCCAACGATATGGGGTCAGGCCCTCTCCCTATATCAACCCGTCCGCGGCGACCTCGGCGTGTCTTCCCG